>NZ_QTPW01000034.1:0-84947 GCF_003857965.1 Burkholderia sp. Bp9031 | reverse complement strand
CGAACGATCCGGAAAAGCCGTTCGTGACGAGCGGCATCCGCCTGGGTTCGCCGGCGATGACGACGCGCGGCTTCGGCACGGCGGAAGCGGAGCAGGTCGGCAACCTGATCGCCGACGTGCTGGAAGCGTCGGAAGATGCGGCGACGCTCGAGCGCGTGCGCGCGCAAGTGGCCGAGCTGACCAAGCGTTTCCCGGTCTATCGCTAATCCAGCATGCGCTGCCCGTTCTGCCGGCATGAAGACACGCAGGTCGTCGACTCGCGCGTGTCCGAAGATGGCGCCGCGATTCGTCGGCGCCGTCGCTGCTCGGCTTGCGACAAGCGCTTCACGACGTACGAGCGGGTCGAGCTGAACCTGCCGGCCGTCGTGAAGAAGGACGGCAGCCGCACGGAATTCGACCGTCGCAAGATCGTCGCCAGCATGCAACTCGCGCTGCGCAAGCGGCCGGTTGCCGCTGACGCGATCGACGCGGCGGTCGCCCGCATCGAATATCAACTGCTCGCGACCGGCGAGCGTGAAGTGCGTAGCGAGAAGCTCGGCGAACTCGTGATGAACGAGTTGCGCGGTCTCGATACGATTGCCTATGTCCGTTTCGCATCGGTTTACCGCCGGTTCGAGGATGTGTCCGAATTTGCCGACGTGATCGAAGAGTTCCGTCGCGCGTCCCCCTCCAAGCCTCCACGTAAGCGCTGACGCGCTGCGTTCGTTCATCGTCTTCTCCGTGGGTTCAGTTCGCACCGATTGTGTCGGTCGCGATCGCATGTCGCCAGTCGGCCGTTCGGCCAATGGCGCGCGTTCGCTCGCGTCGCTACAGTCGTCGCATCACGTTGACGGAGGGCGATGGCAATGGAATTGCACCGGCAGGCCGTTGAAAAAAGCTTGCGACGCTGCGGCGGTTTCACGCTCGTCGAGCTGATGGTCGCGATCGCGCTCGCGGCCGCGATCGGACTTTACGCAGCACCCGCATTCGATCAGTGGCGCATGCGCGAACGCGTGGACGCCCGCTCTCGCGCGCTGCTCGGTGCACTGTCGTTCGCGCGCACCGAGGCGACGCGTCTCGGCGTGCGCGTCACGCTGTGCAGGGCCGGGCGCGACGGCGACTGCGTGCGTCCCGGCGAGCGGTGCGACCCGGCGGAATGGTCGTGCGGCTGGATCGTCAGCGGGCAGTTCGACGGGCAATCGCGCGTGCTGCGGCGCTATCCGCGCGATGCCGACATCGCCGTCGCGGGCGCTGCACACGATCTGGCGTTTGCACCGCCGGCGGGCCAGGTGCTCGGCGGGATCAGGCGTTTCGAATTGCGTCCGCAGCGCGCGCTGCCCGGCGATGATGCACACGTATCGCGTTGCATCCGGATCGCGGCGGGCGGTCGGGCGCGCGTCGTCGCCGGGCGTTGCGACGCGGCATGAAGCATCCGTACAAGTCGATGCACGGTACGTCGCTGCTCGAAGCGGTGCTGGCCATTGCGCTGCTCGCAGCCGTGATGCTGGCCGTGGCCGGCAGCCAGCTCGCGATGACGCGCGCGCAGCGAGCGACGATCTGGCGTGAACGCGCGCTGTGGCTGGCCGACGCATGCATCGAAGGCCGGCACGCAGCGGCGGGTGCCGACGACGGCATCGCGGCGCTTGCGGCCGCATCGTTGCCGGGTGGCGCGATGACGCTCGATCATGGGCCGGGCGGCATCCGGTACGTGATAGTTGGCTGGCGCGATGCGGACGCGGCGGCGTCGGCGCGATGCGAAGGTGCCGGGGCAACGGTGAAGCCGCCGTCGTGCGTGCGGATTCCGTTTCGGGAGGCCGAGATCGATGCGGTTGAACACTGAGCGCCGCAGCCGCGCGCATACGCTGCTCGAAGTGCTGATCGCGATGATCGTCGGTCTGCTCGTGCTTGCCGCCGCCGGTGCGCTGTATCACGCCCAGCGCGTCGCGCAGCGGCAGGCGGAAGACGGGTTCCGGATGCGCGATGCGGCCGCCACCGCATTGATGCTGATCGGCCAGCAGATCCAGATGGCCGGGTTTCGCCCGCTCGATGTCGAAGGGCCGTCATCGTTGCCGCCGGTGTTTGGTTGTTCCGCGGGGCGCGTGCGAGGCGACGGCGCACAGGTGCGCTGCGAAGCCGTGCGCGCAGCGTCGGATGCGGTGCTGGTTCGGTATGTCGGGGATGCCGTGTCGACGTGGCTGACGGTCGGCTCACACGTATCGGATTGTCTCGGACAAGGTGTCGGGGCTCCCGGTGAGCGGCCGCTCGTGGAAAACCGTTTCGACGCGCATGTCAGTCCGTCGACGGGCGAGCCCGAGCTGTACTGCGAAGGAAGCGGGCGCCCCGGTACGCCGCAACCCCTCGTGTCCGGCATCGACCAGCTGCGCATGCGCTACCTGCGTCGCGAAGGCGCGCAGTTCGTCGACGCGGAGGCGATTGGCGCAGGCGACTGGCACGATGTCATCGCCGTGCACGTGTGCGTGCGGGCGCGTGGCGAACCGATGCGCGAGCCCGTGCGTCATGTCGATTGCGACGGCCGCACGGCCGCGTCGCCGGATGGTCGCGCGCGTCTGGTGCTGCATCGAATCGTTGCGTTGCGGAATGCCGCGGTCGCATTCGCCGATCCTGCCCGCGACACGCCGCAGGACCAACAGGCGTTGCGATGACCCACGCCAACGGATTCATCGACGAGCTTGCGATGCAAGTCGCGACAAGTCGGGCAAAACGCGCGCGTGCCATGTCGCCCTGCGGCCCGCAGCGCGCGGCGGAGGCCTCATGTTGAGCTGCGGAGCAGTGCACACGCGCATTCTGTCCGGCACTCGCAGGTGGCGTCGCGACGCGGGCCTTGCGTTGCCTGCCGTGATCGCGGTCGGCGCAGCGGTCGCCGCGCTCACCGGCACGTGGTTCGAATCCGCACTGACGGAATCCCGCCGCACGCGTGCACTGTCCGACCGGCTGATTGCGTTTCACGCGGCCGATGCGGCACTGACAGCCTGCACTGCGCGATTGCTTCGCGGCGGCGCGCCGTACATGGACGAACCGGCATCATCCGCTGAGCCGGATGCATGGCGGCGAACGCCTGCGCTGGGCGCCGCCGAAGCGTTCGCCCCGTTCGCGTCCTGGCCGATGGCGGCGCAGCCGCCGCGTTGCCTGATCGAAGCCTGGCGACGCGTCGGTCCGCAAGGTAGTCGCGCTTACCTCGTGACCGCACGTGGCGTCGGCGGCCATGCGTCGAGCGTGGTCTGGCTGCAGAGCCAGGTTGCGCTGCGCGATGGACGCATCGTTGCGCAGCGCTGGCGTCGCGCCGCGGCGGTGCATCGATGAAACGGCCTGCGCTGATGCGCCGATCGGCGGCGTTCACGTTGCTCGAACTGATGATCGTGCTCGCGATCGTCGCCGTGCTGGCCGCGTGGGGTATTCCTTCGTATCGCGAGCATGTCGCTCGCGCGCATCGCGCATCCGCGGTTGCCGCACTGTATCGCGCCGCCCAGTATCTCGAAACGCTCGACGGCCCACCACCACGGACGTTGCCGGACGCATATGCGCAGGCGCCGCCGGACGGGCCGGCAGTCTATCGCGTGGCGCTGCAACGATCGGTTGGCGACGATGCGCCGGTCGTCTACGAACTCGTTGCGAGCCCGCTCGATGCAGGCCCGATGCGCGACGACGCATGCGGCGCATTCACGCTGCGTTCGGACGGGACGAAAGGCAATGCGGGATCGAATGACGGGGAGACCGATGTACGGGACCGGACATGCTGGGGCGTGCGTTGATCGCGCGACAACGCACGGAAAACGCGCGAAACACGCGCAACGGCGTGGGGCCGTGCGCGTCTGTCGTTACGTGTCAGTCGTCGCTCGCGGCAGTTTCGCGCTCGTCGCGCGACTGTTTCCAGATCCGGTAGACCTCCCACGCGGCGAAGCCGACGGTGCCCCACTTCAGCGCGGGGCCCGCGCTCGCGCGCAGAAGCGAGCGAACGGGTTTCGCCAGCACGAGCGATGCGAGCGAACTCAACATCGGATACTGGTTCACGAGTTGGCCGAGGCTCGCATTCAGGTTCTTGGCGGACTGGCTGAACTTGCCGCTCGACATGCCGGGAATGAACACCTTGAGCCAGCTGAAGCGCGTGACGGCGTGGCGCATTTCGGTGGCGGCTTCGGCAAGTTCGAGCCGCTCGACCTCGGATCGCAGGATCAGCAATTCCTTGCGGAGCGCGCGATGCTGCGACGCGCTCCAGTTCGATCGCGACGAATGGGGGCGGGGTGAATTGCCCGTGACGTTCTGGCTCATGGCGCGTCGGCGAAATAGGTGAGAGGGGTGAGCGCGACTGCGTTCATGGCTTGCCGCGGAAAATTTCGCGGTCTTTCTCGAGCTCGGCGAGCGTGGCTTCGAACACGGTCGGCGCTTCGCGCAGGCCCGAACGCGCCCTCAGCGCACATGCGATGCCGGCGATCGCGTACAGCGCGGTGATGGCCGCGAGCGACTGCCAGCGATAGGTGTCCCAGAACGCGATCGCGACGAGCACGGTCAGGCTGATCAGTGCCATCGTCGCGAGCATCATGGCCGCGAGCCCGAGGAACAGCACGCCCATCAGGCGTTCCTTCTCCTCGGCGAGCTCGATGCCCACCAGTTCGAGGCGCGTTTGCAGGAGGCCGATCGCGGAGCCGACGAGGCGGCGCAGCGGTCCCTGGCCGGACGGCTGCGGGTGAGTGTCTGTCGTCATGGATGAGGCGCTTGCGCGCGCAGTGAGCGGCTAAGTCAAAGCAGCCGGTGGCGAACCACCGGCTGGCTTCGGCGCCCATGTACCGCCCGGGCGGCACATGGGGCGGAACGGCGCTGAGCGCGTTACTTGCGGTTGATCAGCAGACCGATCAGCACGCCGACGCCGGCGGCGATGCTGATCGACGTCCACGGATGCTCGTGCACGTAATCGTCGGTCGCGCGTGCGGCCTTCTTGCCTTTCTCGACCACCACGACCTGAACGTCGGTTGCCTTTTCCTTGGCCTGCTTCAGGCGCGACATGGCTTTCTCGCGCAGCTCGGCCGCACGGTCGCCCGTGCTGCTCGCTGCCTGCTTGAGCAGATCCTCGGCGTCCGCGAGAACGGTTTTGATATCCGACATCAGTTTCTCCTTGTTGATTTCCGACATTGCAACTCCCTTCATGCTGTCATGCTGCAGGTTCATATCGTAGCGAAACCCCTGCCTGCTGGCGAGCCGGGAAGACACACGGCGGTGCAAGACCGCATGGTAAACGACTCGTAATCATCAACAGAGCCGCAAACCGTGCGAAAAGTTTCCATCGCGGCCGTCCGTCCTGCTCCGGCATCGGGTAAAAATGACAAAAAAGTATGAATATCAAACGGAATAATCGTTCGCGCGGCCCATTGCTTCCCGGTAAGCTGATGGACTGTCCCGCGCCGATCGCGCGCGGTTTTAACCAGCATCGTTCGAGGAGGGAACATCATGAGTCTGCGTCTTGGTGACATCGCACCGGATTTCGAGCAGGAATCGAGCCTGGGTCCCATCAAGTTTCACGAGTGGCTGGGCGACAGCTGGGGCGTTCTGTTCTCGCACCCGGCCGACTACACGCCGGTGTGCACGACTGAACTCGGGTTGACCTCGAAGCTGAAGGGCGAATTCGAGAAACGTAACGTGAAGGTGATCGCGCTGTCGGTCGACGGCGTCGAATCGCACAAGGGCTGGATCAACGATATCAACGAAACGCAGTCGACGGTCGTCGGTTTCCCGATCATCGCCGACGCGGACCGCAAGGTTTCGCAGCTGTACGACATGATCCACCCGAACGCGAACGAAACGCTGACGGTGCGCTCGCTGTTCGTGATCGACCCGAACAAGAAGGTGCGGCTCACCATCACCTATCCGGCCAGCACGGGACGTAACTTCGACGAAGTGCTGCGCGTGATCGACTCGCTGCAACTGACCGACAACTACAAGGTCGCGACGCCCGGCAACTGGAAGGATGGCGACGACGTCGTGATCGTGCCGTCGCTGCAGGATCCGGAAGAGCTGAAGAAACGCTTCCCGAAGGGTTTCAACGCCGTGCGTCCGTACCTGCGCCTCACGCCGCAGCCGAACAAGTAAGCAGCGGCTGCCAAATCGGCGGCGCGTGACGCACGCGCGCGCCGATGCAAACGGCCCGCCCGGCAGTGATGCCGGGCGGGCCGTGTCGTTTCAGCGTGTGCGATGCGACGCGAAGCGCAGCCGCGTATCGGACGCGAATGATCAGAAGAATGCCTGGATGCCCGTTTGCGCGCGGCCGAGGATCAGCGCGTGGATGTCGTGCGTGCCTTCGTACGTGTTGACCACCTCGAGGTTCACGAGGTGGCGCGCGACGCCGAATTCGTCCGAGATGCCGTTGCCGCCGAGCATGTCGCGCGCGAGCCGCGCGATGTCGAGCGCCTTGCCGCACGAGTTGCGCTTCATGATCGACGTAATCTCGACGGCCGCCGTGCCTTCGTCCTTCATCCGGCCGAGACGCAGCACGCCCTGCAGGCCGAGCGTGATCTCGGTCTGCATGTCGGCGAGCTTCTTCTGGATCAGCTGGTTCGCGGCGAGCGGCCGGCCGAACTGCTTGCGATCGAGCACGTACTGGCGCGCGGTGTGCCAGCACGACTCGGCCGCGCCGAGCGCGCCCCACGCGATGCCGTAGCGTGCCGAGTTCAGGCACGTGAACGGGCCGCGCAGGCCGCTCACGTTCGGCATCAGGTTCTCTTCGGGCACGAACACCTCGTCGAGGACGATCTCGCCGGTGATCGACGCACGCAGCCCGACCTTGCCGTGGATCGCCGGCGCGGACAGGCCCTTCCAGCCTTTTTCGAGGATGAAGCCGCGGATCGCGTCCTTGCCGTCTTCTTCCAGCTTTGCCCACACGACGAACACGTCGGCGATCGGCGAGTTGGTGATCCACATCTTCGCGCCGGACAGCGAATAACCGCCGGGCACCTTCTTCGCGCGCGTGACCATGCTGCCCGGGTCGGAGCCGTGGTTCGGCTCGGTCAGCCCGAAGCAGCCGATCCATTCGCCGGTCACGAGCTTCGGCAGGTATTTCTGCTTCTGCGCGTCGGAGCCGAATTCGAAGATCGGCACCATCACGAGCGACGACTGCACGGACATCATCGAGCGGTAGCCGGAGTCGACGCGCTCGACTTCGCGCGCGATCAGGCCGTAGCTCACGTAATTGAGACCAGGGCCGCCGTATTCTTCCGGAATCGTCGGGCCGAGCAGGCCGACTTCACCCATCTCGCGGAAGATCTCGGCGTCGGTGCGTTCATGGCGGAACGCCTCGGTGACGCGCGGCGCGAGCTTGTCCTGCGCGTATGCGTGCGCGGCATCGCGCACCATCCGCTCTTCTTCGGTCAGTTGCTGGTCGAGCAGCAGCGGATCGTCCCAATGAAAAGTTGCGGCGCCCATCGTGTCATCTCCTGTCTGTCAGGTCCCGGGCTGGCGCTTCGCCGCCCGGCCCGGTGTCTAAAGTTCGCTTGACTGAAGTTCCGCTGTGCGGAACAATGTTTTGCAAATCGAACCCAGTGTAGCATCCCATGACGCTTTCAACCATCGACGAAATCACGATCGACGAACGCAAGTTCGTCGTTGCGCTCGCGCGCGGGCTCGACCTGCTGCGCGCATTCCGGCCCGGCGAGACGATGCTGGGCAATCGCGACTTCGCGGAGCGCACCGGGCTGCCGAAGGCGACGGTGAACCGGCTCGCCTACACGCTGACCGTGCTCGGCTACCTGCGCTACGACGAGACGCTCGGAAAGTATGCGCTCGACGCTGGCGTGCTGTCGCTCGGCTACGCGCTGCTGTCCGGCTCGGGGACGATCGATCTCGCGCGGCCGCACATGCAGGCGCTCGCGCGCGAGATCGGCGCGGCCGTGTCGCTCGGCTGCCGCGACGGGCTCGACATGATCTACCTGGAGACGATCCGCAGCGAAACCGCGCTGACGCTCGGGCTCGCGCCCGGCTCGCGGCTGTCGATGCTGACGAGCTCGATGGGGCGCGCTTACCTGGCCGTGCAGCCGGAGGACGTGCGCCGCGCGCTCTATGCGGACCTGCACCGGGCAGCCGGCGGCGCGGCCGACGCGGATGCGCTCGTCGCGGCCGCGCAGCATGCGGTGGCCGAGTTCTCCGACGGCGGATGCTGTTATTCGTTTCGCGCGTGGCACATGGACGTGAATGCGGCGGCCGTGCCGTTTCGCGAGCCGCGCGAAGGGCGCTGGCTGATCCTGAGCTGCAGCGGGCCCGCGTCGTCGATGGACGAGGACGTGTTCCGCACGCAGGTCGGGCCGAAGCTGAAGGCGCTCGCGCAGCGGCTCGGGCAGACGGCCTGAGACGGGCGCGGCGCGCCGGTGCGTTGCCGGTTCTCCGGAACGGAGAAGCGCGTGGCCGCCGGTTGCATCGCGCGTGAACGGCGCTCATCATCGTTCGCCAGCTTCCCGACGATGACGAGGTTCGCGATGCCACATCCGGAAACGATGGAAGGCGGTTGCGCATGCGGTGCGATCCGCTACCGGATCGCCGGCATTCCGGCCGACGCCGGTTTCTGCCATTGCCGGCTCTGCCAGCGCACGACAGGTGCGGCGGTCGTCGCGTCGGCATCGGTGCCGATCGACGCATTCGAGTACCTGCAGGGCGAGCCGACGGTCTATGCGTCGAGCGCGTGGGGCGAGCGGCGCTTCTGCGGCCGCTGCGGCGCGCAGCTCGAGTACCGGCTGGCCGATGCGCCGACGACCGTGGAAATCAACTCCGCGACGCTCGACGAGCCGTCGCGGCTGCGTCCCGCGTGGCATGTCTGGTACGGGGATCGTTTCCCGGGCATCGAGATCGACGACGATCTGCCGAAATACGACGACGGTGGACGAGCGTAGGCGGCCGGAAGCGGCGATGCGCCGGGATCGAACCCGCGATCAAGCGCATTCGCCCGTTCCGCACGAACGGACAGGAAACCGGCCGGCATCGCGTGACGCTGCCCGCTGACACACGATTCCCGAAGCCATACACCATCGGAATCCGCCATCCGGCGCGGCGCGCCCCGCGCGCGCCTGTCACCCGTCCGGCTCAGGCCGTGACGACCTTCGCGAACACCGGCCCCTGCATGAACCGCACGTCGTGCTGGCGCAGCAGCTCGCACTGCGTCTCGTCGACGACGCCGTCGAAGATCAGCGGAATCCGCACGCGCTGCGCATACGCGACCAGCGCCTTCACCATCCCGTCGCGCAGCGCGATGCCCGCATCTATCTTGATGTAGTCGGGCCGTGCCATCTCCGATTCGACCGCGAGGATCCGGCCCGGGTCGGGCAGCTTGTCCGCGACCTTGAAGCCGTGATGCTGGTAGCTGCGCGTCAGGTAGCCGAGGAAGGTCTTGTGCGCGACCGCGACCGACGGCAGCTCGATCACGATCCGCTCGGCCGGCAGCCCGAAACGCTGCAGCACCGACGAGAAATGCTTGCCGTGGTCGTACTTCACGCTCTTGAGCAGCCGCTCGTGCACGCGCAGGAACAGCAGCCCGTGGCGTTGCGCGCCGAAGAAGTTGATCGCATGCAGCGCGCGCGACAGCCGGTCGATCGCGACGAGCGTCTGATCGTCGACGGCCGAGTCGACCGGATCGTGCGGCGCACCCGTGGCCAGCGTGACGGCCTGGAAGCCGAGTTCGTCGCCGTAGCGCTCGATCGCATCCGCGAACGACGTCGACTGTGGTGCGCCGGGCATCGTCACGTCGTAGATCGGTTCGTAGGCACTCGCGAGCGTGCGCTCGGGCAGATTCGCGCACGCGGTGCCGCCGTCGGCAAGCGCGAGGTGTTCCCGCAGATAAGGCAGTTGCCCGGCACGGGCGACCAGCTCGGGAATGTTGGGCGGAATCATCGGCTTGGCAAGGAAAAATGGCGGCCGAAAGGGCCGCCTCATGTCTTGATATTAGCAGTGCGCGCCCGGCTCGGCTTGGCGTTTCGCTCATATGGTTATCCCGTCCTTGAGACGATGGCTAGGGTTTACGTTGATTTCACTATTCGTAATTGGTTTTACTATTCGTAAATCCAAGGATTTGTCGCCGATCAAGAAAAGCGGCGTTCGGGCGTCGGGAACGGCGCCGTTTCCCGAATCGGATCAACAGGAAGCAAGGAGCGAGACGTGGCGGTTGACAGGAAGTGGGCTGAGCAGGGCGGGCCGCGGCAGCGGCGGGCAACGTGCGCGGGCGGAGCGACGCTGCGCGCGCCGGCGTGCGCGCGGCAGGGCTGAGGAGCGGATGGCGACCATGAGCATCGATTACCAGACGCTGAAGTTCGAGTACCGGCCGCGCGCGATGCGGGCTGCCGGCCATGACGCGGCCATCCATCCGGTGATCGTCGTCGGCGCGGGCCCGGTGGGCCTGTCGGCCGCGATCGATCTGGCGCAGCAAGGCGTGCCGGTCGTGCTGCTCGACGACGACGACACGCTGTCGACGGGCTCGCGCGCGATCTGCTTCGCGAAGCGCACGCTCGAGATCTTCGACCGGCTCGGCTGCGGCGAGCGCTTTGTCGACAAGGGCGTGAGCTGGCACGTCGGCAAGGTGTTCCTGCAGGACGAACAGCTCTACGCGTTCGACCTGCTGCCCGAGGAAGGGCATGCGCGCCCCGCGTTCATCAACCTGCAGCAGTACTACGTCGAAGGCTACCTGGCCGAGCGCGCGTTCGAACTGCCGAACCTCGAGATCCGCTGGAAGCACAAGGTGACGGGCGTCGCGCAGTCGGCGGACCACGCGGCGCTGACCGTCGAGACGCCGGAAGGCATCGAGACGCTGCGCGCGCAGTACGTGATCGCGGCCGACGGCTCGCGCAGCCCGATGCGCGCGGCGATGGGCCTCGAGAGCCGCGGCCGCACGTTCAAGGATCGCTTCCTGATCGCCGACGTGAAGATGAAGGCGGAATTCCCGACCGAGCGCTGGTTCTGGTTCGACCCGCCGTTTCACCGCAACCAGTCGGTGCTGCTGCATCGCCAGCCCGACAACGTGTGGCGCATCGACTTCCAGCTCGGCTGGGACGCCGATCCGGTCGCCGAGAAGCAGCCGGAGCGCGTGATTCCGCGCGTGCGTGCGCTGCTCGGGCCGGAGGTCGAGTTCGAACTGGAATGGGTGAGCGTCTATACGTTCCGCTGCCAGCGGATGGATACGTTCCGTCACGGCCGCGTGCTGTTCGCGGGCGATTCCGCGCACGGCGTGTCGCCGTTCGGCGCGCGCGGCGCGAACAGCGGCGTGCAGGATGCGGACAACCTCGCGTGGAAGCTGAAGCTCGTGCTCGACGGCCGCGCGGACGATCGCCTGCTCGACACCTATGCGAGCGAGCGCGAGTTCGCGGCCGACGAGAACATCCGCAATTCGACGCGCTCGACCGACTTCATCACGCCGAAGAGCGCGGTGTCGCGCGTGTTCCGCGACGCGACGCTGAAGCTCGCACGCGACTGCGAGTTCGCACGCAAGCTGGTGAACAGCGGCCGCCTGTCGGTGCCGGCCGTGCTGGCCGATTCGCCGCTGAACACGCCGGACCGCAACGGCGACGCGTTCACGTGCGCGATGCGCCCGGGCGCGGCGGCGGCCGATGCGCCGGTGCGCACGCAGGGGGCGTCGGGTTGGCTGCTGCCGCATCTGGGCGATGGCTTCGCGGGCGTGCTGTTCGGGCTGCCGGGAGACGCGGCCGCGCTCGCGCAGGTGCTCGACGGCCTCGCGCTGCCGGTGCGGCCCGTGCTGGTCGTGCCGGCCGGGCATGCGCAACCGGTGGCCGGTGTCGACGTCGTGGAGGACGTCGACGGTTTTGCCGCGCAACGCTACGACGCGCGGCCCGGCACGTTCTACCTGCTGCGCCCCGATCAGCATGTGTGCGCCCGGATGCGCGCGCTCGATCGTCAGGCGATCGCCGACGCACTGGCGCGCGCGACCTGCGCACGCTGAACACCGCATTGGACCCGACAACGACACCGGAGACCCCCGTCATGCCCCGACTCGATACCCGCCCGCGCCTGGCCGATCCGGACGCGTTCTACGAAGCGCTGATCGACATGCATCGCGACCTGTCGGACGCCGACAGCCAACTCGTCAACGCGAAGCTGATCCTGCTGCTCGCGAACCAGATCGGCGACGCCGACGTGCTGCGCGAAGCGATGGCGCTCGCGCGCCAGGGCGTGAGCCCGCCCGTGCATCCGGCCGCCGAGGTGGCGCAATGAGCGCGGCGCCGGCCGATGCGCGCGTGCTCGAAGTCGAGCGCGTGATCGACGAGACCCATTGCCCGGGCTTTCACTGGATGCTGCTCGCGTTGTGCGGGCTGTGCCTCGTGATCGACGGTTTCGATGCGCAGGCGATGGGTTATGTCGCACCGAGCGTGATCGCCGAATGGGGTGTGCCGAAGCAGGCGCTTGGGCCCGTGTTCAGCGCGAGCCTGTTCGGGATGCTGCTCGGCGCGCTCGGACTGTCGGTACTCGCCGACCGGATCGGGCGGCGCCCGGTGCTGATCGGCTCGACGCTGTTTTTCGCGGTGACGATGCTCGCGACGCCGTTCGCGGGTTCGATCCCGGTGCTGATGGCGCTGCGCTTCGTCACGGGCCTCGGCCTCGGCTGCATCATGCCGAACGCGATGGCGCTGGTCGGCGAGTTCAGCCCGGCCACGCATCGCGTGAAGCGGATGATGATCGTGTCGTGCGGCTTCACGCTCGGCGCCGCGCTCGGCGGTTTCATCAGCGCCGCGCTGATTCCGGCGCTCGGCTGGCGCTCGGTGTTTTTCGTCGGCGGCGCGGTGCCGCTCGTGCTGACGATCGCGATGCTCGCACGGCTGCCCGAGTCGCTGCAGTTCCTCGTGCTGAAAGGGCGCGATGCGCAGGCACGCGACTGGCTCGCGCGCTTCGCGCCGCAGGCCGGCATCGATGCGAACACGCGCCTCGTCGTGCGCGAGCGAGCCGCAACCGGCGCGCCGGTCGCCGAGCTGTTCAGCCACGGACGCCTGCCGGTCACGCTGCTGTTGTGGGCCATCAGCTTCATGAACCTGATCGACCTGTACTTCCTGTCGAACTGGCTGCCGACCGTGATGCGCGACGCGGGTTACTCGCCCGGCACGGCGGTGATCGTCGGCACGGTGCTGCAGACGGGCGGCGTGATCGGCACGCTGTCGCTCGGCTGGTTCATCGAACGCTACGGCTTCGTGCGCGTGCTGTTCGCATGCTTTGCCTGCGCGGCCGTGTCGGTCGGGCTGATCGGCTCGGTCGCGCATGCGCTGCCGTGGCTGCTGCTCGTCGTGTTCGCGGGCGGATTCTGCGTGGTGGGTGGCCAGCCGGCCGTGAACGCACTCGCGGGCCAGTACTACCCGACGTCGCTGCGCTCGACCGGCATCGGCTGGAGTCTCGGCATCGGCCGGATCGGCTCGGTGCTCGGGCCGCTCGTCGGCGGACAACTGATTGCGCTCAACTGGACCAACGGCGCGCTGTTCCATGCGGCCGCGGTGCCCGTGCTGTGCTCGGCGCTGTTCGTGCTCGGGCTGGCCGGTGTGACGCGGCGCAACGGCGCGCAGGCGCCGAACGCCGCCATGAATTGATGGAGAAAGGAAACGATGACGTTTGACCTGTCGAAACCGGCAAGCGCCGGCTACCTGAGCGGCTTCGCGAACGAATTCGCGACCGAGGCGCTGCCCGGTGCGCTGCCGCACGGCCGCAACTCGCCGCAGCGCGCGCCGTACGGCCTGTATGCGGAGCAACTGTCGGGCACCGCGTTTACCGCGCCGCGCAGCCACAACCGCCGTTCGTGGCTGTACCGGATCCGGCCGGCGGCCGTGCACCGGCCGTTCGAGCCGCTCACGGGCCCGCAGCGGCTCGTGTCGGAGTTCGGCGATTCGGCCGACGTGCCGCCGACGCCCCCGAACCAGCTGCGTTGGGATCCGCTACCGATGCCGGTCGAGCCGACCGATTTCGTCGAAGGGCTCGTGACGATGGCCGGCAACGGCTCGGCGGCCGCGATGAACGGCTGCGCGATCCACCTGTATGCGGCGAACCGCTCGATGCGGGACCGCTTCTTCTATAGCGCGGACGGCGAACTGCTGATCGTGCCGCAGCAGGGGCGTCTCTTCATCGCGACCGAATTCGGCCGGCTCGACGTCGAGCCGTTCGAGATCGCGGTGATCCCGCGCGGCGTGCGCTTTTCCGTCGCGCTGCCGGACGGCGATGCGCGCGGCTATATCTGCGAGAACTTCGGCGCGCTGCTGCGCCTGCCGGATCTCGGCCCGATCGGCTCGAACGGGCTCGCGAACCCGCGCGACTTCCTGACGCCGCAGGCCGCGTACGAGGATCGCGAAGGCGCGTTCGAGCTGGTCGCGAAACTGAACGGGCGCCTGTGGCGCGCGGACATCGGCCATTCGCCGTTCGACGTCGTCGCGTGGCACGGCAACTATGCGCCGTACAAATACGACCTGCGCCTGTTCAACACGATCGGCTCGATCAGCTTCGACCATCCCGATCCGTCGATCTTCCTCGTGCTGCAGTCGCCCAGTGACACGCCGGGCGTCGACACCATCGACTTCGTGATCTTCCCGCCGCGCTGGCTCGCGGCCGAGGATACGTTCCGCCCGCCGTGGTTCCACCGCAACGTCGCGAGCGAGTTCATGGGGCTCGTGCACGGCGCGTACGACGCGAAGGCCGAAGGCTTCGTGCCGGGCGGCGCGAGCCTGCACAACTGCATGTCGGGCCACGGGCCCGACGCGGACACGTTCGAGAAGGCGTCGGCGGGCGACACGACGAAGCCGCACAAGGTCGACGCGACGATGGCGTTCATGTTCGAAACCCGCACGCTGATCCGGCCGACGCGTTACGCGCTCGACACCGCGCAGCTGCAGGCCGACTACTTCGAATGCTGGCAAGGCATCAAGAAACATTTCAATCCGGAGCAAAGATGAGCGACACCCAAGACTGGCGCGCGACGCTCGACCCGGCTCGCAAGAGCTGGGTCGACACGGCGAACGATCCCGCCTGCGATTTCCCGATCCAGAACCTGCCGTTCGGGATCTTCAGCGATGCGAAGCAACCGGCGCGCCGCGCGGGCGTCGCGCTCGGCGACCAGATCGTCGATCTCGCCGCGCTCGCGCGTGCGGGCTTCGTGACGCTGCCGGCCGGTGTCGACGTATTTGCCGCGCCGACGCTCAATCCGTTCATCGCACTCGGCCGCGACGCATGGCGCAGCGTGCGCGTGCAGTTGTCGGCGCTGTTCTCGCGCGGCGACGCGCGGCTGCGCGACGACGCTTCGCTGCGTGCGCAGGTGCTCGTCGCGCAGCGCGACGCGACGCTGCATCTGCCGGTCGACATTCCCGGCTACACCGATTTCTATTCGTCGAAGGAGCACGCGACCAACGTCGGCTCGATGTTCCGTGATCCGAAGAATGCGCTGTTGCCGAACTGGTCCGAGATGCCGATCGGCTACAACGGCCGCGCGTCGTCGGTGGTCGTGAGCGGCACGCCGGTGCGGCGCCCGAACGGGCAACTGAAGCTGCCCGACCAGGAGCGTCCGGTGTTCGGCGCGTGCCGCAAGCTCGACATCGAACTGGAGACGGGCTTCATCGTCGGCTGCGGCAACGCGCTCGGCGAGCCGATCGCGTGCGAGGATGCCGAAGCGCACATCTTCGGGATGGTGCTGCTGAACGACTGGAGCGCGCGCGACATCCAGCAATGGGAATACGTGCCGCTCGGCCCGTTCAACGCGAAGACCTTCGCGACGACGATCTCGCCGTGGATCGTCACGCTCGACGCGCTCGAGCCGTTCCGCACCGCGCAGCCGGAGCAGTCGCCGCAGCCGCTCGCGTATCTGCGGCACACGGGCAAGCATGCGTTCGACATCGCGCTCGAAGTGACGCTGCGCGCGGAGGGGGCCGCCGAAGCGACGTCGATCTGCCGTACCAACTTCAAGCACATGTACTGGACGATGGCGCAGCAGCTCGCGCATCACACGGTCGCGGGCTGCAACACGCGCGTCGGCGACCTGATGGGTTCGGGCACGATCAGCGGGCCGACGCAGGATTCGTTCGGCAGCCTGCTCGAACTGACGTGGAACGGCAAGGACCCGCTCGCGCTGAATGGCGGCGGCAGTCGCACGTTCATCGAGGACGGCGACGAGCTCACGCTCGCGGGCTGGTGCCAGGGCGACGGCTATCGCGTCGGCTTCGGGGCGTGCGCCGGCAAGATCCTGCCGGCACGTAGCGCATAACCGGCTGCGGCGCGATACGTCGCGCGTGATTCGCCGGAGCAGGGCGGCCCGTATTGCGCGGGCCGTTTTCGTTTGGGCGGCGGGCGGTGGTGATACGCAGACATGTCGACACTCCGACACGCCGAACGCCGAACGCCGACCTACGCCGGCGTCAGACCGCGCGCCGCAGCGCGGCGCGTCGTTCCCACAGCGCGGCCGCGACGAACGCGGCGACGCAGACGACCAGCACGCCGATCAGCGCGTGGCTGCCCAGTTGCTCCATCAATGCGCCGGCCACCAGCGGGCCGCCGAAACTCGCGGCGCTCCACGACGCCGACACGAGCGAGCTCGCGGTGACGAGCGCCGCGCCGCGAAAGCGTTCGCCGCACGCGACGAGCGACAGCGTGTAGATGCTGCCGGCCGCCGCGCCGAGCACGAACAGCAGCGGCCAGCACAGCCACGGATTCGCGATCACGAACGGCAGCAGCGGCAGGCCCGCGAGCACGATCCAGCCGGCGCCGAGGTGCACGCGTTCGCGGCCGAGCTTGTCCGCGAGCCAGCCGATCGGGAACTGCATCGCGGTGTCGCCAAACAGCATGATCGACGCGAGCAGCACGGCGGTCGCGCTCGCGACGCCGTGATCCATCGCGTAGAGCGGCAGCAGCGACAGCGCGAGCGTATCGAACAGCGCGAAGAAGCCGGTGCCGATGATCAGCGCCGGCATGCGTGGCAGCACGGCGAGCCAGTGATCGTGTTCCTCGCGATGCGCGTCGTCGCCGGCGAGCGGCGCGCGCCGGATCGTCGCGAGCGTCGGCAGCGCGAGCAGGAACAGCGCGCCGCACAGCGCGAAGCGGATGCTCGTCGCGCCGGCGATCTGGCTGACGAGCACGGGGCCGGCCATCTGGAACAGCGTGAAATTGGTCGCGTAGATCGCGACCACGCGGCCGCGCGTCGAATCGTCGGCGAGCTGGTTGACCCACGCCTCGCCAATCGTGAACAGCAGCATCAGCGCGGCACCGCACAGCACGCGCAGCACGCCCCAGACGATCAGGTTCGACGTGAACTGCATCAGCGCGGTGGCCGCGGCGAGCAGCACGACCGATACGACGATCGCGCGGCGTGCGCCGATGCGCCGCGCGAGCGCGGTGACGAACGGGACGATGGCGAGGCCGCCAAGTGCCTGCGCGGCCGTCAGCATGCCGACGACGTTGGTGCCGTGCCCGGCTTCGGTCAGCGCGAGCGCGGTGAGCGGCAGCGTGGCGCCGGTGCCGAGGCCGACGACCGCGACGCTCAGGATCAGTGCGAGGAAGTCGCGATTGAGAATGGCTTTCATCGGCCGCGATGCTACACCGCGGAACTTGAAAGGTCCATGAAGGCCGTCAGGTCTAGGGCGGGTTCCCCTGACTGGGAGAAAATCATAAATGGGGCTGGCCGCCAGAAGGGCCGATCGCCGCGTCATGCTCGTCGCGAATACATCGAGTATTCGCTTCGTCGCGATTCTTGCGCTCGGCCCTTCTGGCGGCCAGCGCAAGCCCGTTATTAGCGGGAACAGGCCCTATAGGAGTTGCGCACGCAACGATCGCAGCAGGGTTGCATCAGACGTACTCGGTCGGCACGGCTGCCGGACGACGTTCGAGCGACGCCGACCACAGCGTGAGCGCAAGCGCGGCGACGGCCATCGCGACACCGACCCACGGCAGCTTCACGAGCGACACGCCGGAGCCGATCGCCATCCCGCCGAGCCAGGCGCCCGTCGCGTTGCCGAGGTTGAACGCGCCCTGGTTCAGCGTCGACGCGAGGTTCGGCGCATCGCTTGCGCGGTCGACGATCAGGATCTGCAGCGGCGGCACGATCGCGAACGCGAGGATGCCCCACACGAAGATCGTCGCGAGCGCGGCGAACGGCAGGTGCATCGTGCCCGCGAACAGCGCGAGGATCACGCCGATCAGCGCGAGCGTCGCGATCAGCGATGGCATCCGGCGCCAGTCGGCGAGCTTGCCGCCGAGCGTGCCGCCGACGGTCAGGCCGAGGCCGAACAGCAGCAGCACGTAGGTGACCTGGTGCGGCGAGAAGCCCGTCACGTCCTCGAGGATCGGCGTGATGTACGTGAACACGCTGAACAGGCTCGCGGACGCGAGCACGCTGATGCCGAGCACCATCAGCACCTGCGGGTGCTTCAGCACGCCGAATTCGCGCGTGATGCTGGTGTCGGGCATCGCGAGATGCTTCGGCAGGCATACCGCGAGCGCGGCGGCCGCGGCGATGCCGATGCCGGTGACGGCCCAGAACGTCGCGCGCCAGCCATAGGCCTGGCCGAGCGCGGTGCCGAGCGGCACGCCGAGCACGTTCGCGAGCGTGAGGCCGGTGAACATCAGCGCGATCGCCTGCGCGCGGCGGTTCGGCGCGACGAGATTGCTCGCGACCACCGAGCCGATCCCGAAGAATGCGCCGTGGCAGAACGCGGTGACGACGCGCGCGGCCATCAGCACCGCATAGCCGGGCGCGATCGCGCAGAACAGGTTGCCCGCGATGAACAGCCCGATCAGGCCCATCAGCGCGCGCTTGCGCGGCATTTTCGCGGTGACGATCGCGAGGATCGGCGCACCGATCGTCACGCCGAGCGCGTAGCCCGACACGAGCATCCCGGCGGCCGGGATCGATACGCCGAGGTCGCGGGCGACGTTGGGCAGCAGCCCCATGATCACGAATTCGGTGGTACCGATTCCAAAGGCGGCGACGGCAAGGGCGAAAAGAGGTAAGGGCATCGCGGGTGGGCTACCGAAAAGGCCGCGGCCCGAGGCCGGCGCGGGATGCGCGGGACGGGCAGGGCGGGGAGGCATCAGCCGCGATTCTACTTCAGTGAAAACCCCTATGCTCGGGGCCAAAACGGATGTTGCCGGCGTGCGACGGGGAAACGCGCAGGATGCCCAGAGTGTGGGATCTGGCGGTATGTTCGGCGGCGGCGGCGGCGGCGGCAGGCGAAATATCGGGCCGGAGAGAAGCGGGTGGCACGTCTGTTCGACGCGCCGTGCGTTCGGTCAGCGGCCGGGAAGCGCCCCGGCTGGTGCCGAATCGGAGAGGTTGCCCGGTGCGGCAACCTCGGGCGACGGGGACGATTCCGCGACAGTGCTCGACGCCGCCGCACGATTGGCGGCTTGCGTCGCCGGCGCGTCCCAGCCGTTTTCGAACAGGCATGCCTCGATCGGCATGCGTGCGGCCCAGCGCTCCTCCTCGAGCATCGGCTTCGCATAGAACGCGTCGACATGCCCGACACACAGCACGGCGATCGGCTTCGCGCCGGCCGGCATGCCGAGCAGCGTGCGCAGCGCGTCGACGTCGAACAGCGACACCCAGCCCATCCCGAGCCCTTCGGCGCGCGCGGCGAGCCACATGTTCTGGATCGCGCAGGCGGCGGATGCGAGGTCCATCTCCGGCAGCGTGCGGCGGCCGAACACGTGGCGCTCGCGGTCGTCGGTCAGCGCGACGACCAGCAGCTCGCCGCATTCGCGCACGCCTTCGACCTTCAGCCGCATGAATTCGTCCTGGCGCTCGCCGAGCGCGTCGGCGGTCGCGCGGCGCTCTGCCTCGACCAGCGCGTGGATCGCGGTGCGCAGCGCGGCGTCGGTGATGCGGATGAAGCGCCAAGGCTGCATGAAGCCGACGCTCGGCGCGTGGTGCGCGGCGCGCAGCAATCGCGCGAGCGTGGCCGGATCGACGGGTGCCGGCGTGAAATGGCGCATGTCGCGCCGTTCGAAGATGGCGCGGTAGACCGCGGCAATGGCGGAGTCGTCGAAACGCATGGGCGGCAGAAGCAGGGGGAAGTCGGCGCAACGATAGCAGACGCCGCGCGTGCGGCGTTACATCAGTCGAAACAAAGTGACGAATCGTTGATGGATGGGGGCGCCGAACGTGGAATGCGTAACGCCGAGCGCCGAGCGCCGAGCGCCGAGCACCGAGCACCGAGCGCCGAGCGCCGAGCACCGAGCGCCGAGCACCGAGCGCCGAATGCCGAATGCCGAATGCCGCGGATCAGCGCCCCGTCGTGACGACGTTGGTCGGCGTGCCGGCGTGCCATGCCTCGATGTTCAGTAGCGTCGTGTGCGCGATCTCGGCGAGCGCCTCGCGCGTGAAGAACGCCTGGTGCGACGTGACGATCACGTTCGGGAACGTCAGCAGGCGCGCGAGCACGTCGTCCTGCAGCGGCAGGTCGGAGTGATCCTCGAAGAAGAGGCCGCTTTCCTCTTCGTACACGTCGAGCCCGAGATGGCCGAGCTGGCCGCTCTTGAGCGCGTCGACCAGCGCCTGCGCATCGACGAGGCCGCCGCGGCCGGTATTGATCAGCATCGCGCCGTGCTTCATCCGCGCGAGCGTCTGCGTATTGATCAGATGATGCGTCGACGGCAGCAACGGGCAGTGCAGGCTGACGATGTCGGCATGGTGCAGCAGCTCGTCGAGGTCGACGTAGCGCGCGCCGAACGCGATCAGCTCGTCGTCGTACGGCGGCATCGAGTGCGCGAGCACGTGCATGCCGAAGCCCATCATGATCTTCGCGAACACGCGGCCGATCAGGCCGGTGCCGATCACGCCGACGGTCTTGCCGTGCAGGTCGAAGCCGAGCAGCCCGTTCAGCGAGAAGTCGCCCTCGCGCGTGCGCGCAACTGCGCGCGGCAGGCGGCGGTTGAGCGCGAGGATCAGCGCGACCGCGTGTTCGGCGACCGCATGCGGCGAATACGCAGGCACGCGCACGACCGCGATGCCGAGCCGCTCGGCGGCCGCCAGGTCGACATGATTGAACCCGGCCGAGCGCAGCGCGATCAGGCGCGTGCCGCCGTCGGCGAGCCGTTCGAGCACGGTCGCGTCGACCGTGTCGTTGACGAACGGACAGACGACCTCATAACCGTGCGCGAGGATCGCGGTTTCCGCGTCGAGATGGGACGGCTGGAAGTGCAGCCGATAGCCGAACTGCCGGTTGGCGGTGGTAAACGATTCGTCGTCGTACTGCCGGCTGCTGAACAGGATTACGCGCACGCTGCACCTCCGATGGCTGTCGCGTGCAGTTTACTGCAGGCCCGTCTGCCGGCCCGTGACGACATCGACGCGATCGGGCGTGCGCAGGAAGCCGTAGCCGGTCCGCCCGCGGGCCGCCTGCACGCCGAAATGCTCGAGCGCGTGCTCGACGAAGCTGCGCGTGCGGGCCGGCACGTACTGGCGATTCGGGTAGACGAGCGACAGCTGGGCATCCGGGTCGTCGATCCGGTAGGCGGGCAACAGCCGCACGAGCGTGCCGGCGGCGAGCGCGTCGGCGATGCACGGCTCGGGCAACACGGCGATGCCGGCCCCGGCGACGACTGCCGCCTGCACGAGCGTCAGCTGGTTGACGGTGCAGGTCGGGCGCACCGTGATCGAATGCGTGACGCCGTCGTGGCCGACCAGCCGCCACGCGGGCGCATGCTGGTGCGGTGCGAGCGCGACCCAGTCGTGGCCCGGCAGGTCGTCGGGCGCGCGCGGCTCGCCGCGCCGTTCGAGATAGGCGGGCGCCGCGCAGGCGACGAACGGGTTCGGCGCGAGGGCGTGGCCGATCAGCGTCGGGTTGCCGTCGAGCCGGTTGCCGGTCACGATGCCGACGTCGTAGCCCGAATCGAGCACGTCGAGCGGCCCTTCGGCGACGGTGAGCTGCACGCGCAGCTCGGGGTAGCGGTGCCGGAAACTGCTGACGAGCGGTGTCAGCGCGAGCGGCGACAGCAGGCCCGACGCGACGACGCGCAGCGTGCCGGCCGGCTCGCGCACCGCGTGTGCGACGGATGCCTCGAGGTGATCGAATTCCTCTAGCAGCGCGCGACAGCCGTCGAGGTAGCGCAGGCCGGCCTCGGTCAGCGACAGGTTGCGCGTGGTGCGATGGATCAACCGCGTGTTCAGGTGCGACTCGAGCATCGCGATCGAACGCGTGACGAGCGCATTGGACACGCCTAGATGGTGCGCCGCGCGCCGGAAGCTCTGCTGCTCGGCGACGCAGACGAACACACGCATGGTCTGAATCTGGTTCATGGCTCGCGAATTTCTGGCCCGGTTGATTGATTTCCGTTGTGATTTTTCGTGGCACGACCGGGAAAACCGTCGCGCAACCTCCGGTTCTCGTTCGTATCGAAAAATCGGTTTTCGATTCTGCAGATGATTGTTCATGACGGAAGCGATAGCCGTCAACCTGAGAAAAGGGGCGGGTTGCGTAAAATCGAAATCACGGGTATCGCTTTAACGAATCGGTGTCGCGTATGCGGGCTGGGGATAGCCGTGGCGTATTGGATGGCGGTCGCATGATATTTGAATATCATCATTTAAATCAATGTGTTATCCGTAATCGTGGGGTTGGGTGCGGTAATTGGTGAAATTGCTCACCAATAGATGTAACGGTAATGGATGTTTTTTGAACAGGTCCCGTTTTCGTGGGTCGACTCCACTTGCGCGATTTTTATCGTGATGACCGGTATTCCGGTCGATGCGCGCGTCCTGATGAACGCAGGTATCCGGGGCTTGTCGCAATATTGCGGGAGAAAATCATGGGCATCGACCCGCGGGATGGAGCCGTTTCGCATGCGATGGGCAATGCCGCGGCAATACGAAGCGCGGTCGTCCGGCGTGTGCGCGGCCGGCTGGCCCGGTCTGTCGACCGGGCCAGCGTCACGCTGTCCGGCCGCGTGTGCCTCTTGCGCGCGGGCTCGGAACGCGGAATGATCGATCCGTTCGCCATGCCGTGCGGCGAATGACGTCCGCGCGTTTCTTTCTTCCTCTTTTGCCAGCCATGTCCATCGATTACTCGCCGATTCCCTGTCCCGTCGTCGTGCCGCTCGACGCGATCCTGCCCGAAGAACCGCTGCTGATGATGGGGGCCGGCCCGGTCCCGATCCCGGCCGCCGTCGCGAAGGCGAACACGATCGTGATCAACCACCTCGGCGCGACGATGGCGAAGATCATCGAGCAGGTGAAGGAGATGGCGCGCTACGTGTTCCAGACCCGCACGAAATGGGTGCTCGGCGTCGCCGGCCCCGGCTCCGCGGCGATGGAAATGGCGATCTCGAACCTCGCGTGGCGCGGCACGCGCGTGCTGTCGATCCGCAACGGCTTCTTCAGCGCGCGGATGGCCGAGATGGCGACGCGCGTCGGCGCCGACGTCGCGACGCTCGAAGTGGCCGACCGCTCGGTCGCGAGCCTCGACGAGATCGCCGACGCGATCGCGCGCGAGCGGCCCGAGATCGTCACGATCGTGCAGGGCGAGACGTCGAACACCGTATGGAACCGCGACCTGCGCGACATCGCGGCACTCGCGAAGGCGGCCGGCGCGCTGGTCGTCGTCGATGCGGTGTGCACGCTGTCGACGATGCCGCTCGAAATGGACGCGTGGGGCATCGACGCGGTGATCACGGGCGGCCAGAAGGGGCTGTCGTCGATCCCCGGCGTGTCGCTGATCGCATTCTCCGACGCCGCGTGGGAGCGCATGAAGCAGCGTCCGGAACCGAACGCGCACTGGTGCCTCGACATGGCGCTCGCGGAGAACTTCTGGCACAACGCGGGCTATCACTACACGGCGCCGGTGTCGGGCGTGCTCGCGCTGCACGAGGCGCTGCGCCTCGTCTGCGCGGAGACGCTCGAAAGCCGCTTCGCGCGCCACCTGCGCTGCTCGCTCGCGCTGCAGGCGGGCGTCGAGGCGATGGGGCTCACGCTCTATGCGCCGAAGGACTGCCGGCTCAATTCGGTGGTGGGAATCGAGACGCCCGAAGGGCTCACGCCCGGCATGGTGTGCGGCCATATCTCGAAGCAGTACCAGGTCGAGATCTCGGGCTCGTTCGGGCTGCCGATCGTGCGGATCGGGCAGATGGGCGAACAGTGCCGCGAACACAACCTGTTCCGCACGCTGCATGCGTTCGGCCGCACGATGTTCGATCTGAAGGTGCCGGTCGACCTGCCGGCCGGCGTGGCCGCGCTCGAGCAGGAATTGTCGCAGCGGGGCGTGTAAGCAGCGGGACGCGCGCGGGGCCGGGTGCGCCGCGCGCAGCGGATCGTCGAACGCCGGGGCGCGGCTCAGCCGCCCTGCATTGCCCGGCGATACGCGTTCGGCGTCGTGCCGTGCGCGTCGCGAAAGCGATGGCTGAAGTGGCCGGCGTTCGCGTAGCCGCATTCGGCGGCGACCTGCGCGAGCGGCAGCGCCGTCGTGCGCAGCAGCAGGCGCGCCCGCGCGAGCCGTTGCTCGGCGACCCACGCATGCGGCGCGCGGCCGAACGACAGCCGGAACATCCGCGAGAAGTGGTACTCGGACAGCGCGGCGACGTCCGCCAGTTCGCCGAGCGTCAGCGGCTGCGACAGGTAGCTGTCGATATAGTCGCGCACGCGGCGGCGCACGGCCGGCGCGAGCCCGCCGCGAAACGGCACGTCGGTGCGGGTCGTGCTCTGGCCGCGCAGCAGCAGGCTCAGCACGTCGTGCGCGGCCTCGTTTACGCGCAGCCGCCCGTCGGCATCGTCCCAGCGCTCCAGCGCGAGCGAACGGAATTGCGCCGCGACGCGCGCATCCTCGAAATAGGTGCGGTCGGCAAGCTTCAGCTCGCGCGGCTCGCGATCGAGCTCGCGGATCGCGCGCTGCGTGAAGTGCTCGGGCAGGAAGTACAGGTGGATGAAGTGCATCTCGCCGCGCACCCACCAGCGCGATTCATGGTCGCCCGGCAGCGCGCACAGCAGGCTCGGCGCGCCGTAGCGCGGCACGCGTTCGCGTTCCGTCCGGTAGCCGCCGTCGAGATAGCACGACAGCGTATGGTGGCCGGGCTGTTCGTAGATCGTCTCGCTTTCGTCGGTGATGCGCGTCCATTCGGCGATCGCGAGATGGTCGCCGAGCCACGTGAAACGCTCGAGCGTCGCGTTCGCCTCGGCGAGCGTGCGGCATACCGACTGCAGGCCGAACGGCATCGCGCCGCCGGCAAGGGCGGCCGCGTGATCGACAGGCGGGGCGTACAGGGGCGAACTCATGGTGCGACGAGTATAAGCGCGCGCGCGGCGGGCCGTGCGGCGGCCCGTAAAAGACCGCAATTCCGGACAATCCGTGCGGGCGGGGCGGCGGCATAGTCGGCTTCCGTTTCACTCGTTTCGCTTCGTTGCCGCCATGAACCTGTCGCTTTATTTCGTCACCGTGCTGATCTGGGGCACCACCTGGATCGCGATCAAATGGCAGCTCGGCGCCGTGCCGCCGCCCGTGTCGATCGCATGGCGCTTCTGGCTCGCGGCCGCCGTGCTGTTCGCGCTGCTGCGCGTGATGCGCCGGCCGGTGCGCCCGCCGCGCGAAGCGTGGCGCTACCTCGTCGCGCAGGGTTTCGCGCTGTTCTGCCTGAATTTCCTGTGCTTCTACTATTCGGAGCAGGTCGTGCCGAGCGGACTCGTCGCGGTGATCTTCTCGACCGCGCCGCTGCTGAATTCGATCAACGGCCGGCTGTTCATGGGCCGCCCGCTGCGGCCGTCGGCGATCGCCGGCGCGCTGCTCGGGCTGACCGGCATCGCGTGCCTGTTCTGGCAGCAGATGGCCGGCCACCTCGACGATCACGCCACGTGGGTGGGCCTCGCGATCGCGTTCGCGGGCACGATGTGCTTCTCGGCCGGCAATTTGCTGTCGAGCCGGATGCAGTCGATGGGCCTGCATCCGCTCGCAACCAACGGCTGGGCGATGTTGATCGGCGCGGCGATCCTGACGGTCGGCAGCGCGGCGGCCGGGCTGCCGTTCATGATCGACCCGAGCCCGCGCTATCTCGGCGCGCTCGTCTATCTCGCGGTGCCGGGCTCGGTGATCGGGTTCACCGCGTACCTGACCCTCGTCGGCCGGATCGGGCCGGAGCGCGCAGCGTACTGCACGGTGCTGTTCCCGATCGTCGCGCTGGCCGTGTCGACCGTGTTCGAGGGCTATCAGTCGCCGCCGCTCGCGGTGATCGGGCTGCTGCTCGTGCTGGCCGGCAATCTCGTTGCGTTCGACCTGACGCGCCGGTTGTTTCTGCGCACGGCGTGATCGGCGAGCCGTACTTCGGCAAGGCGGGCGGCAACCGCTTCGACGATTCGCGCCCGCGGCGCCGGTACGGCACCAGCTATTTCGGTTTCGATTTACGTTGCGCATTCGCCGAGACGGTGCTGCACGACGAAGTCGCCGATCTGGAGCTGGGCGGCTTTCCGCTCGTGACGACCGAGCTCGATCGCTACGTGTTTTCATTTGACGGCGCGCCGTTGAACGTGGCCGTCCTGCACGGCTTGCTTGCCGCTGAAGAGCGTGGGCGGTGATGGCGCGTTGTCGACCATCGTGCCGTACGACGTTCCGCAGCAGTGGTCGCTTGCCGTCCATCGGCATCACCAGCGGGTCGACGGCTTTCTATATATGTCCCGCCATCTCAATACATCGGAAGCGCTCGTGCTCTTCGATCGTGCCGAACCCAGGCTTTCGCTCTTTCGCTCACGAACGCCGTTCCGTTCCGGCGCCATCCCCAAGCCGTCGGCGTATTGCGGGAATTCAACGTGTTGCCGCGTTGAACGGCGCTGCACGCGCCGCAATACGGCTCAAGCCGCCGCGCCGCTCCCCGCGACCCGCGCCTGCCGCTGATACAGCACCATCGACAGCGCGACGCCCGCCGCGGCCGCCGCCGCCGCGAACAGGAACACTTGCGGATAGCCGAACGCACCGGCCACATAGCCGGCGAGCGGGCCGGTAATGCCGAGCGACAGGTCGAGGAACACCGAATATGCGGACAGCGCCGCGCCGCGGCTCGCCGGCGGCACGAGCGCGACGGCCTCGACGCCGAGCGCCGGGAAGATCAGCGCGAAGCCGAAACCGGTCAGCGCGGCGCCGACGAGCGCGACGTGCGGCACGGGCGCGAGCCACAGCAGCACGAGGCCCGAGCATTCGAACGCGAACGACACGATTGCGACGCGGAAGCCGCCGTAGGTCTTGATCGTGTTCGCGAACAGCAGGCGCGCGCCGATGAACAGCGTGCCGAACACGGTCAGCGACAGCGCGGCGTTCGGCCAGTGGCGCGCCGCGTAGTACAGCGTGACGAAGGTCGCGATCGAGCCGAAGCCGGCCGAGCCGAGCGCGAGGCCGAGACCGTGCGGCAGCACGCGCGTGAACACGCTCGCATACGACATCCGCTCGCCGTGCACGAGCGGCACGGAATCGATCAGGCGTGCGAGGTAGAAGCCGATCGCGGCGAGCGCGATCACGATCACGCCGATCAGCGCCGGGTTCAGCGTATGCGCGATCGCGACGCCGACCGGCGCGCCGAGCGCGAGCGCGCCGTAGGTCGCGATGCCGTTCCACGAGATCACCTTCGCGTTGTGCGCGACGCCGACCCGGCCGATGCCCCACAGGATCGCGCCGGTGCCGCACAGGCTTTCGCCGACGCCGAGCACGAGGCGGCTCGCGACCAGCAGCACGAGGCTTGCGACTGGCCAGTGGGCCAGCAGCAGCGCGACGAGCAGCAGCACGCCCGACACGCCGCAGCCGATCAGCCCGCGCAGCACCGTCTGCTTCGGCCCGAGCGTATCGGCGAAGCGCCCGGCGAGCGGGCGTGACGCGAGTGTCGCGAAATACTGGACGCTGATCGCGCCGCCCGCGACGATCGCGGAAAAGCCGAGATCGTCGTGGACGAAGCCCGGCAGCACGGCGAGCGGCAGGCCGATGGTCAGGTAGCAGATGAACGTGAAGCAGACGACGGACACGATTTGCAGCGTGACCGCGAACCCGCTGCGCGGCGGTGTGGCGGAATCGGATGACATGGGGTCGGAACGAATGAGCGAAACGGAACGGAAGGCGGCGAAAAACGGAATCGGGATTTTCCCATGGAACCGGTTTTCACGCAGGTACCATTTAGTTAATCGCGACCCGTTTCATCGCTGATGGATCGCTGACGGATCGCCGAAGAATCGTCGACGAAGCGGCGCAAGCAGGCCCGAAACGCAGGCGCGGCAATGCGCGAGACGGCCGCCGGGCGGCCCCGGTGCTCATATCGCGGCAGTTATATGGGCCCCATGCGTGATGGGCTATGGGTTGCGGAATTTGATGGTGATAGCGTGCAAACTGTCAGAGAAACGTCGGTCGAGCGCCCCGCGCTGGCCGCCTTGCCCCCACTTGAAGAACGATAGAGACATGAGTGAGCCGATTCGCTTCTACCATCGTCACGCGGTCCGCGAAGTCAGCGGCGCGGACGTCACCCGCACCGTGCTGCAGTATCTGCGCGAGGATGCGCATTGCACCGGTACCAAGGAAGGCTGCGCGGAAGGCGACTGCGGCGCGTGCACGGTCGTCGTCGGCGAGTTGACCGATACGGGCACGGTCGAGTTCAAGGCCGTCAACGCCTGCATCCAGTTCCTGCCGACGCTGGACGGCAAGGCGTTGTTGACGGTGGAAGACCTGCGCCAGCCGGATGGTTCGCTGCACCCGGTGCAGCAGGCGATGGTCGATTGCCACGGGTCGCAATGCGGGTTCTGCACGCCCGGCTTCGTGATGTCGATGTGGGCGCTGTACGAGAAGCACGGCCATGAAGGCTGCGGCAGCGCGTGCGCGAAGGCGAAGGACGTGCCGACGCGCACCGAGATCGCCGATGCGCTGACCGGCAACCTGTGCCGCTGCACCGGCTACCGGCCGATCGTCGATGCGGCGGTGCAGATGTTCGACGCGGCCGGCGAAGGTGCGCCCGCGCCGGCGGCGCCGGTCGACACGGCCGCACTTGCCCGCACGCTCGCCTCGCTCAAGCGCGACGATACGTTCGACTACACGACGATCGACGGCGCGCGCTTCGCGGCGCCGCGCACGCTCGACGCGCTGGCCGCGTTGAAGGCCGGGCGTCCGGACGCACGGATCCTCGCCGGCAGCACCGACATGGGCCTGTGGGTCACCAAGCAGATGCGCCGGCTCGACGACCTGATCTACGTCGGCCAGATCGCCGAGCTGCAGACCATCGTGCACGGCGACGACTGGATCGAAATCGGTGCGGGCGTGACGGTCGAGAAAGGGTATGCGGCACTCGCCGGCACGTATCCGGAGCTGACCGAAATGTGGAAGCGCTTCGCGTCGCTGCCGATCCGTAACGCAGGGACGATCGGCGGCAACGTCGCGAACGGCTCGCCGATCGGCGACTCGATGCCGGGCCTGATCGCGCTCGGCGCGCGCGTCGTGCTGCGCGGCGGCGACACGGTGCGCGAGCTGCCGCTCGAGGCGCTCTACACCGGCTATCAGCAAAAGGACATGGCGCCGCACGAATTCGTCGTCGGCCTGAAGGTGCCGACCCGCACCGGCGCGCGCGCGAAACTGCAGTTCCGCACCTACAAGCTGTCGAAGCGGTTCGACTCCGACATTTCGGCGGTGTGCGCGGCATTCGCGTTCATCGCGGACGGCGAGCTGATCCGCGAGCCGCGCATCGCATTCGGCGGGATGGCCGCGACGCCGAAGCGCGCGACGCATACGGAAAGCCTGCTCGATGGCGCGCAGTGGCACGAAGCCACCGCGCAGGCCGCGATGCAGGCGCTCGAGCGCGACTACCAGCCGCTCACCGACATGCGTGCGACGAGCGCGTACCGCCTCGATACCGCGAAGAACCTGATGTATCGATTCTGGCTGGAGACGCGCCCGCACGACCCGCTGCCGCCGCAGGCGTTGAACGTGCGTGAAGTCGCCGCCGAAGTTGCCAACGACGCGGCGCGCGTCTGAAGAGGGAGAACACCGAACATGAACCAGCAAGCAGAACCGTTCCTGAGCACCCTCGACCCGCAAGCCGATGCTGCGCAGGTGCATGTATCCCGCGCGCACGAATCCGCCCACCTGCACGTGAGCGGACGCGCGACCTACACCGACGACATCCCGCTCGTCGCGGGCACGCTGCACGCGGCGCTCGGGTTGTCCGCGAAGCCGCACGCGAAGATCGTGTCGATGAACTTCGACGCGGTGCGCGCGACGCCCGGCGTGGTCGCCGTGTTCACGGCCGACGATATTCCCGGTGTCAACGATTGCGGCCCGATCATCCACGACGACCCGGTGCTCGCGAAGGGCATCGTGCAGTTCGTCGGCCAGCCGATGTTCATCGTCGTCGCAACCTCGCACGAGATCGCACGGCTCGCCGCGCGCCGCGCGCAGGTCGACTACGAGGAGCTGCCCGCGATCCTGACCGCGCAGGAAGCGCGCAAGGCCGAAACCTACGTGATCCCGCCGCTGAAGCTCGCGCGCGGCGACGCGGCCGCGCGGCTCGCCGCCGCGCCGCATCGCGAGTCGGGCGAGATGCTGCTCGGCGGCCAGGAACAGTTCTACCTCGAAGGGCAGATCGCGTACGCGGTGCCGAAGGACGACGACGGGATGCACGTGTACTGCTCGACGCAGCACCCGAGCGAAATGCAGCACCTCGTCGCGCACGTGCTCGGCGTCGCGTCGCACAACGTGCTGGTCGAATGCCGCCGGATGGGCGGCGGGTTCGGCGGCAAGGAATCGCAGTCGGGCCTGTTCGCATGCTGCGCGGCGCTCGCCGCGTGGAAGCTGCTGTGCCCCGTGAAGCTGCGTCCGGACCGCGACGACGACATGATGATCACCGGCAAGCGGCACGACTTCCATTACCGCTTCGACGTCGGCTACGACGACGACGGCCGCCTCGACGGCGTCGCGCTCGACATGACGTCGCGCTGCGGTTTCTCGGCCGACCTGTCGGGCCCGGTGATGACGCGCGCGGTGTGCCACTTCGACAACGCGTACTGGCTCGGCGACGTCGACATCGCCGGCTACTGCGGCAAGACCAACACGCAGTCGAACACCGCGTTCCGCGGCTTCGGCGGCCCGCAGGGCGCGTTCGCGATCGAGACCATCCTCGACAACGTCGCGCGCTCGCTCGGTCGCGATCCGCTCGACGTGCGCTACGCGAACCTGTACGGCAAGGCCGAGCGCAACGTCACACCGTACGGGCAGACGGTCGAGGACAACGTGCTGCAGGAACTGCTCGGCGAACTCGAGGCGACGAGCGACTACCGCGCGCGGCGCGCGGGCGTGCGCGAATTCAACGCACGCAACACGGTGCTGAAGAAGGGCATCGCGCTCACGCCGGTGAAGTTCGGCATCGCGTTCAACGTCACGCACTTCAACCAGGCCGGCGCGCTGGTGCACATCTACACCGACGGCTCGGTGCTCGTGAACCACGGCGGCACGGAGATGGGGCAGGGGCTCAACACGAAGGTCGCGCAGGTCGTCGCGCACGAGCTCGGCATTCGCTTCGGCCGGATCCGCGTGACGGCGACCGACACGAGCAAGGTCGCGAACACGTCCGCGACGGCTGCATCAACCGGCTCCGACCTGAACGGCAAGGCCGCGCAGGACGCCGCGCGCCAGTTGCGCGAGCGGCTCGCGGCATTCGCGGCGAAGCAGTTCGGCGACGGCAAGGTCGATGCGGCCGACGTGAAGTTCGGCAACGACTTCGTGTGGGTCGGCAGCGCGAGCGTGCCGTTCGGCGAGGTGATCGCGAAGGCGTACCTCGCGCGCGTTCAGCTGTGGTCCGACGGTTTCTACGCGACGCCGAAGCTGCACTGGGATCAGTCGAAGCTGCAGGGCCGGCCGTTCTACTACTACTCGTACGGCGCGGCCGTGTCGGAAGTCGTGATCGACACGCTGACGGGCGAGATGCGCACGCTGCGCGTCGATGCGCTGCACGACGTCGGCGCATCGCTGAACCCGGCGCTCGACATCGGCCAGGTCGAAGGCGCGTTCATCCAGGGGATGGGCTGGCTCACGACCGAGGAGCTGTGGTGGAACAAGGGCGGCAAGCTGATGACGCACGCGCCGTCCACGTACAAGATCCCGACCGTCAACGACACGCCGCCCGAATTCAACGTGCGGCTGTTCCAGAATCGCAATGTGGAGGACAGCATCCATCGTTCGAAGGCCGTCGGCGAGCCGCCGCTGCTGCTGCCGTTCTCGGTGTTCTTCGCGGTGCGCGACGCGATCGCCGCGATCGGCGACTACCGCGTGAATCCGCCGCTCGACGCGCCGGCCACCGGCGAGTCGATCCTGCGCGCGTTGCATGCGGTGCGTGCGGCGAGCGCCGCACGGGCAGGCTGATATGGAAATGGCCCGCACGCTCATTTCGTTCGCTGCCCCCTGCGGGACGGCCCGGCGGAGGCTGATATGAACGGCCCCGCTCGTTCGCTGCGTGCCGCGTCGCATGCGCCCGTCGCCGGGTGCGACGGCGTGTGCGGCGCCTCGCCCGCGCAGCCGTTCGCGCAAGGCACCGGCCGGCGCAACCGCGCGAGCGCCGCGCCGCCACCGATGCACGTCGTGCTGTTCGGCGCGGGGCACGTCGGCCACGCGCTCGTCACGCTGCTCGGCGCGTTGCCGTGCGTCGTGCAGTGGGTCGACACGCGCGACGAGCTGTTCCCGGATGAATGTCCGCCGAACGTGCAGCCGGAGCCGACCGACACGCCTGAGGCCGTCGTCGACGCGGCGCCGCCCGGCGCGTATTTCCTCGTGATGACGCACAACCACGCACTCGACTTCTCGCTCGCCGCGCAGATCATGCGGCGGCGCGACTTCGCCTATTTCGGGATGATCGGCTCGCGCACCAAGCGCGTGAAGTTCGAGCGCCGGCTCGCCGCGCGCGGCGTCGATCCGGCGCGGCTCACGGAGATGGTGTGCCCGATCGGTGTCGCGGGCATCGTCGACAAGGCGCCCGGCGCGATCGCGGTGGCCGTCTGCGCGGAACTGCTGCAGGCCCGCTCGGGGATGCCGGTGGCCGATGCGAAGGCGGCCGCGGCCGCGCGCGTGCGCGACGACCTGAGCTGCGCGCGCTGACGACGAGGGGCCGACGCTCGGCGCACGTCCGCGCGTTTTTGCCTACACTGCACGGATCGCGTGGCATCGGGCCGCGCGTCATGCGTGCAGGTGCCATGTCCGATCATCAGGTCTATCTCGACGCGCTCGATGCGAGCCTCGTCGCCATCGAGCGCTGGCTGTCCGGCGCCGATACGGAACCCGCGGCGCTCGATGCGCTGCTCGCGCCTTTTTCCGCCGATTTCACGATGATCATGACCGACGGCCGCGTGCTCGACCATGAAGGCACGCGCGCGCTGTTCGCGAAACTCGGCGGCGCGAAGCCGGGTCTGCGCATCGCGCTGTCGGACATCCGCGTGCTCGCGGCCGACGCGTCGCATGTGGTGCTCACCTATCTCGAAGCGCAGCATGCGGCGTCGGGCGAACTGCCCGCGCGTCGCGCGACCGCCGTGTTCGCGCGCGACGCGGCAGGCGTCGTGCGCTGGAGCCATCTGCAGGAAACCTTCTGCACGGCCTGAGCGGCGGCCGCGTTGCGTGATTCCGCGCGGGCCGTCCCGCGCCGGGTCAGCGCTTGCGACCGCGCGCGGCCGTCAGCTCGTCGGATACGCTCTGCATCAGTGCGCACAGCCACGCGATGTCGGTCGGGCGATCGGGCTGCGGGTGCGTGAGCAGGTAGCTCTTGATGCGCGGGAACGGCACGGGCGGCGTGACGACGACGAGCGGCAGCAACTGCGCGTAGTGCGTCGCGAAGCGGCGCGTCGTCGTGAAGATCAGGTCCGACTGCAGCAGCACCTGCGGCACGATCCCGAAGTAAGGCAGCGTCGTCACGATCCGCCGCGTGAGACGCGCGCGTGCGAGGCCGATCTCGATCGCGTTGCGCTTGTCGCCGGTGTACGGCGTCGGCGCGATGTGCGCGGCCGATGCATAGGCTTCGCGCGTGAGCGGTTCGCGTGCGAGCGGATGCGCATCGCGCATCAGGCACACGATCGTGTCGGAGAACAGGTCCTGACGCGCGAAGTACGGGTCGGGCTTCGGCCAGTTGCCGATCACGAGATCGAGTGCGCCCGATTCGAGCGCCTCCGCGTGATCGAGCGCGGGATTCAGCGAGTCGATTTCCAGATGCGCATGCGGCGCCGCGTCGCGAAAGCGCTCGATCAGCGTCGGCATGAAGAAATCGTTCAGGTAATCGGGCGCGGCGACGCGGAACGTGCGCCGCGCGGACGACGGGTCGAAGTCGCCGTGCGGCGTCGCGATGAAGTCGACCTCGCGCAGCGCGCGCGACGCCGCGCCGAGCAGCGACGCGCCATATTCGGTCGGCACCATCCCCGACTTGCCGCGCACGAGAATCGGGTCGTTCAGCGTCTCGCGCAGCTTGCGCAACGCGGTGCTGATCGCGGGCTGCGTCTGGTTCAGCCGCAGTGCGGTCTGCGTGACGCTGCGCTCGAGCAGCAGCGTGCGCAATACGCGCACGAGCCAGATATCGAGCGAGGCGGTACGGTCGTCGTCTTCCATCGATGGAGGGGGATTCGAGCGAAGCTTAGGGTCTGTTTACGTATGGAACGTGCATGCGTTGCCACGAGAACGGCCGCTCGCGAGGCGTGCGACGACCAACGGAAGTCCCCGTGGGACGCCGCGAATACTGACGTATTCGCAAGGAGCACAACGCGGCGAGCGGCCGTTCTCGTGGCAACCCCAAATTAAAAAAATTATGTCACGGGAATGCCCGAAATCGCCCGCATGGCGGCGTCGCTCGTTGCTTGTTTGGCATGGCCAAACGGCGCTCCTCACTTCTTGCCCTGCGCCCCGAAGGAAGTCCCCTTGGGGGGCGAGCGATTTCGGGCATTCGCATGCACGTTCCATACGTAAACAGACCCTAACCTTACCGCAGCCGCGCGATGCCGTGCGTGATACCGGCCATCACGCGCGCCCCTTCGGCAGCGTGCTGATCCGCTTGACCTCGCGCGACTCGAGCCAGTTCGGCGTGCGCGCGCAGTACAGCACCATCGGCAGCGCATCCTCGCCCCAGAACAGCTGCTGGTTCATCCAGAAGGTCGGGACGCCGAACACACCGAGCGCGATCGCGTCGTCGGTGTTGCGGCGCAGCTGCGCGCTCGTTTCCTCGAACTCGATCAGCTCGTCGCCGTGCCCGACGCCGACGCGTTCGCACAGCGCGGCGAACCCGTCCGGCGTCGACGGATCGTTGCCGTCGTGCCAGATGAAGCGGAAAATTTCCAGCACGGTCGCGATGTCGGCGCGCAGCGCGATCGCGAGGCGCAGTACCTTGTCGGAATCGAACGGATGCGCGGGCGGCATCTTGAAGCGGATGCCGAGCTGTTCGGCGCGAAACAGCGCGTGGCGGTACGTGAACACGCGCTTGGCCGGCACGTCGGCGCTCGAGCGTTGCCCCCAGTGGCGCTGCAGGTCGAGCAGCGACACGGCAACGGGTTCGAACGGCACGTCCGGCCATTTGTCGAGCTGCTCGAGCAACAGGTAGGAGAACGGCGACACGAAGTCGTAGAACCAGGCGGGTTGGGCGGTGTCGAGGCCGGTTGTCATGGCGATCTCCAGAGGGTGGGGCGTGCGCGCCTGGCGGCGGCCTTCATGTTACGCGGTGGCGCGCGGATGCAGCAATGATCGCGGATCGGCCGCTCACACGGAACCGGGAGTCGCCCGGGGTGGCTCGCCGGCCGGCGGCGCCGCCGCGGGGGCGCCAGCGCCCGGCGTGCCCGTTGCGGCGTCGTGGTCGTGCGCGGTGAGCCGCTCGCGCACGAAGCCGATGTGCTCGCGTAGCACGTAGAACTGTCCCGCGTACGCGAGCGGCATCTTCATCCGGTTCACGGCTTCCTCGATGTCGTCGAGCTCGTCGAGCAACCGGACGCGCTCCTCGGCCGTGTGCTCGCCGAGCGCACGGCGCTCGAGCGCGATCAGCGCGCCGTACCAGCGATAGATGCGCGAACGCACGCGCCAGCCGTACAGCGACGGCACGAGCCGCAGCCCGGGGATCAGCACGACGATCAGCGGCACCACGACCACGAGCAGCCGGTCGACGAGACTGGCGACCCAGAACGGCAGCCGCCGGTACAGGAAGGTCTTGCCCGACTTGTAGTAGCGCGCCGCGTCGTCCGACAGCGGGAAGCCGCGCGTGACGGCCGACGGGAATTCGCCCGCGTGCTGAAGGATCGTCGCGTGGCCGTGCACTTCGCGCGCGGCCTCGATCAGCAGGTCCGACAGCGCGGGGTGCAGCGTGTCGCGCGCGACCAGCTCGATCGTCGGCGCGACCGTGTGGATGTCGGCGGGCGGCAGGTTGCGGCCGAGATCGTAGACGCCCATCGGCAGCGTGATCGCAGTCAGGTACGGAAAGCGCCGCGCGTATGCCTCGGCCTGCGTGAACGAGTACACGTGCACGCCGGGCGCGCGGAACAGCTTCGCCATCACCGGGATCTGGGTCGAGTCGCCGGACAGGAATGCGGCGTCGATCTTGCCGTCGAGCAGTGCCGTTGCCGCGTCCTCGCCCGCGGTCGGCAGCAGCTCGGTCGAGCCGCCCGGCACGATGCCGTTCATCTTCAGCAGCGCCAGGCTCAGTTCGCGGGCACCGCTGCCTTCCGCACCAAGCGCGAGCCGCTTGCCCTTGAAGTCGGACAGGCGCGCGACGACCGGGCCGCGGTACATGATCGCGAGCGGCACGTAGCCGATGCTGCCGAGCGATACCAGGTGCTCGTCGCGCTCCTTCGGGCCGATGCCGCTCTGCACGAAGCCGACGTCGACCGGTGCGTTCGGGTTGGACAGCCGCGCAAGGTTCTGCGCCGATCCTTCGGACGACTCGACGTCGAGCGTGACGCCGTTCTTCGCGAGGATCGCCTTGTATTTCTGCGCGGCGTTCCAGTACGTGCTGCCGGGCGGCCCGGACGAAATCACGAGCGTGGACGGCGGCGCGGGCTGGATCAGCTTGACCGCGAGCCAGACCGCTGCGACCGCGAGCAGCACGGTGGGGCCGATCGACAGCGCGAGGTCGCGCCACGACACCGCGACGAAGCGGGCGAGGATGCGGCGGGGCGGGCGAGGGCGGGCTGGCTTCATGGCGGCGGATGACACGGGTGTGACGCATCGATGACGACCGTCACGGACGACACACGCGATGCACGTTCTGGCGGCGATGGTACCCGGTTTCGCCGCGCGTGCGCGAGTCGGTCGCCGTGGCGCGGCCGCGGAGCCGTGCGAGCGCGCCGGCAGACGGCGGGCGGCCGCGCGTCAAAAGCTTTGCGCTTCGGCGGGCGCTGGATTACATTGTGCGACGCAGCCGCGCCCGATTCGCGCGCGACCCGGCACGCAATGAGACCGGGCGCGTCCGGCCGGCGGCTGTCCGGCCCGGCTGGCCCGCATTCGCGCGCGCCGGCCGCCGGCCCGTGTCGCCTCTCTCGCATCGCCGTGGAAATCATCGGCCGTCCCGCCCGTTCGCGCGCGGGCCGGCTGCCTTTGGGGGGTATCCGGCCGTACTGTGCACGGCCGTTCCGAAGTCACAAGGAGTTAGCATGAAGTCGATCGTGTTGAGAGCGTTGGGTGTTGCGGCCGTAGCCGCCTGTTTGTCGGGCAGCGTATACGCGCAGTCGAGCGATGCGGCGGCAACCGAAGCGCCGGCCGCGGCGGCGAGCTCGCCGAAGGCCGCGGCCAAGACCGCGAAGAAGGCGAACCGCAAGCTCGGCTACGCGGTGCGCAAGGCAATTACGAAGGCGGGCGGCGTCAACGTGGCGAACCTCGTCGTGCGTTCGAAGGGCGGGGCGATCACGCTGGAGGGCACGGTGCCCGACCAGGCACAGATCGACAAGGCCGAAGAAGCAGCGAAGGGTGTGACCGGCGTGACGTCCGTCACGAACAAGCTGACGGTCCAGCAGCAGTGATGCCGGGCGGCGGCGCGTGAGCGCCGCTCGCGCCCGCTTTCAGGCGGGCCCCGGCGTGCCGGGGCCCGTTTGCGCTGTAGCGTGCCCCCGGGATCTGTCGCTTCGCGACAGGCTCCAGGGGGCATCCCCCAAGGGGACTTCCTTCGGGGCGGAAAACCAGGGGCGGCCCCGCGTTTTCTTCAGAGGCCGCAAGCCGCGCACGAAGAGGCGGCGGATCGATAACGATATCGAGAGGGCGGCAATGACGACGAACGGATGGGGTAGTCGGATTCTTGTCGGCGCGGCGCTGGCCGCGCTCACGTTGCTCGGCGCCTGCAACGGCGACGATTCGGGCGAACGCAACCGGTTGCCCGGTTTCGTTTCCGGCAGCGTGCGCACGACCGCCTATGACGGTTCGAGCGACGACCTGCTGACGGCCGGCCTCGGCAAGACGGGCCTCGCCGTCGCCACCGCGCCCGCGTTCGCGGATCCGTCCCGGCCGACGAGTGCCGAGTTGCGCCGGGTCGCGATCTGGTCGAACTACCGCGCGCTCGTCGACATGAGCGCGAACGGCGGCTACGGCCGCTTCTGGGGGCCGAACGTCGACCTCGACGGCAACGACACGCTCGGCGAAGGCAAGATCCCCGGCACCGAATATCTCGCGTACTCCGACGACGGCAGCGGCCGCAAGAACGTGACGCTGCTCGTGCAGGTGCCGGCCAGCTTCGATCCGGCGCAGCCGTGCATCGTCACCGCGACGTCGTCGGGTTCGCGCGGCGTGTACGGCGCGATTTCGGCGGCCGGCGAGTGGGGCCTCAAGCGTGGCTGCGCGGTCGCGTACAACGACAAGGGCGGCGGCAACGGCGCGCACGAGCTCGGCTCCGACACGATCACGCTGATCGACGGCACGCTCGCCAACGCGGTGCTCGCCGGCAATGCCAGTCTCTTTACCGCGAACGTGACGAGCGGCGACCTGGCCGCGTTCAACGGCAGCTTCCCGAACCGCTACGCGTTCAAGCACGCGCATTCGCAGCAGAATCCCGAGCAGGACTGGGGGCACGCGACGCTGCAGTCGGTCGAATTCGCGTACTGGGCGCTCAACGAACAGTTCGGACCGCTGCTCGACAGCTCGCATCACGGCGTGCGCTACCACCCGGGCGACATCACGACGATCGCCGCGTCCGTCAGCAACGGCGGCGGCGCGGCGCTCGCGGCGGCCGAGCAGGACACGCGCCGCTGGATCACGGCGGTCGTGGTCGGCGAGCCGCAGGTCAACGTGCGGATGGCGCCGAACGCCGTCGTGCGCGAGGGCGGCCAGCCGGTGCCGTCGTTCGGCCGGCCGCTGGCCGACTACGCGACGCTCGCGAACCTGCTGCAGCCGTGCGCGGCCGCGTCGGCATCGCTCGCGGGCGAGCCGTACCTGAGCGCGCTGCCGCTCGCCACCACGCAGTCGATCCGCGCGCAGCGCTGCGCGACGCTCGCGGCGGCGGGGCTCGTGTCGGGTGCCGATACGCAGAGCCAGGCCGCCGATGCGCTCGCGCAACTGCATGCGGCCGGCTATCTCGCCGATTCCGACCTGCTGCACGCGTCGATGTGGGATTCGCAGGCGATTCCGGCGATTGCGGTCACCTATGCGAATGCGTACACGCGCTCGCGCGTGACCGACAACCTGTGCAATTTCAGCTTCGCGACCACCAATGCGGCAACCGGCGCGGTCGCGCCGCCCGCCGCATCGCCGATGCCGGCCGTGTTCGGGCTTGGCAACGGCGTGCCGCCGACGGCCGGCGTCAATCTGGTGTTCAACACCGGCGCGGGCGTCGATCACCGGCTCGCGACGCCCGACGCGAGCTTCGCGGGCGCGCTGTGCCTGCGCCAGCTGTGGACCAACGGGTTGCTCGACATGCCGGCGAACGTCGAGGCCGTGCGCGTGAACGCGAACCTGCAGGGCAAGCCTGCGATCATCGTGCAGGGCCGCAGCGACGCGCTCGTGCCGGTGAACCACGCATCGCGCGCGTACGTCGCGCAGAACAGCATCAGCGAAGGCGGCCGCAGCCAGCTCGTGTTCTACGAGGTGACGAACGGGCAGCACTTCGACGCGTTCCTGCCCGTTGCGGGCTTCGACACGCGCTTCGTGCCGGTCCATTACTACAACCTGCAGGCGCTGAACCTGATGTGGCGCCATCTGAAGAGCGGTGCCGCGCTGCCGCCGTCGCAGGTGATCCGCACGGTGCCGCGTGGTGGCACGCCGGGCGCCGCCCCCGCGCTGACCGGCGCAAACCTGCCGCCGATCTCGGCGTCGCCCGGTGCGAACGCGATTGCGGCCGGCGCCGGCGCGATCGACGTGCCGCTCTGACGGCGTACATGGTGCAGGCCCGCAGCTACGCGGACTACACGCTGTATGGACGACAGCCCGATCGGCGCAGGCCGGTCGGGCTGTTTTTTCAGGGTGTTCGGGGCGGCGAACTGCCGGCGTGCGGTACGCGGACGATGGCGGCGGAGCTGGGCTGGGTTGGGCCGGAGCTAGGGCGAGGGCAGGTGGCGTGAGCGGCGCGACCGGGCTTACGCGAGCACGAGCCGTACGCCGACCGCGACGAGCGTCGCGGCGAGCAGGTTGCGCAGCAGGCGCTCGGGCGCGCGCGCCGACAGCAGGCTGCCGAGCACGATGCCGGGCAGCGAGCCGAGCAGCAGCGACAGCAGCATCGACCAGTCGACCGAGCCGAGCAGCCAGTGGCCCATGCCCGCGACGAGCGTGAGCGGCACCGCGTGCGCGATGTCGGAGCCGACGATGCGGCTGGTCGCGAGCGTCGGATACAGCAGCAGGAGCACGGTCACGCCGATCGCGCCGGCGCCGACCGACGTCATCGACACGAGCACGCCGAGCACGGCGCCGGTCAGCACGGTCGACCACAGCGTGCGAGCGGGGCTCGGTGCAAGCGGGTTGCGCGCGGCGAGCGCGGTGAGTTGCGGCCGGAAGATCAGCGCGAGCGACGTGAGCAGCAGTGCGACGCCGAGCACCAGCTGGATCATCCGCGCGGTGCCGGGCGAATTCATCCCGTGCGTGTGCAGCACCCACAGCGTGACGGCCGCGGCCGGGACGCTGCCGGCTGCGAGCCGGCAGGTGATGCGCCAGTCGATCGACCCTTTCAGTCCGTGGACGAGCGTGCCGGTGGCCTTGGTCGCGGCCGCGTACAGCAGGTCGGTGCCGACCGCCGTCGCGGGGTGGACGCCGAACAGCAGCACGAGGATCGGCGTCATCAGCGAACCGCCGCCGACGCCCGTCAGGCCGACGAGAATGCCGACGAACAGGCCGGACAGGGAGTACAGCAGATCGATATGGGGAAGCGACATCGGAAGCAGGCGGTTATGCGGCGTTCGGCGGCGGCGCGCAGGTCAAAGTCTGCCATTGTCGCAAAAGTGGCGCGTCGGTGTACGACTACGTTAAAAATCGGCCGGGACGGCTTGCCGGACGGGGGTGTTCGCGGCGGGTGAAACAGTCGTTTGAACGGGCGCCGGGCCCGGCGGGGCGGCGCGCCGGCGTTCGGCGGGCGATGCGGCCGATGCCTGGCGATCGGGCAGGGCGCGCCGGATCGGCGCGGAAAAGGGGGCCGGCACGCGCCCCGGTTCAGGCCGGACGGCCGTCAGTGCATCGCGGGGCCGACGTCCGAAACGGCGTCCTGGCGGCGGATGCGCAGCGCGAGACCGAGCAACCCGGCCGCGGCCGCGAATGCCGCGCCGACCGCGAACGCGGCGTGATAGCCGCCGTTCAGTGCGTCGAGCGGCGTCGCGCGGGCGGCCGCGAGCGCGTCGGTGCGCGCGGCCGCGAGGCTCGCGAGCACGGCGAGACCGAGTGCGCCGCCCATCATGAACGCGGTGTTGACGATGCCCGACGCGAGCCCCGAATCGGCCGGATCGACGTCGCTCATCGCGGCGAGCAGCACCGGGTTGAACGCGACACCCGCGCCGATGCCGAGCAGCGTCATGCCGGGCAGCACGTGCCAGACGAAGCTGCCGTCCGCCGGCGCGCGCGAAAACAGCGCGAGGCCGCATGCGGCGATCAGCAGGCCGGCCGCGATCGGGCCGCGGATCCCGAAGCGCATCACGATCCGCGCCGACAGCCCGAGCGAGAACGCCGCCATGATCAGGTTCGCCGGCAGGAACGCGAGCCCGACCTGCAGCGGCCCGTAGCCGAGCACGCGCTGCATGTAGAGCGCGGACAGGAAGAACCACGCGAACATCGCGGCCGCCCACAGCACGCCGATCACGTTCGCGAGCGCGACGTTGCGCGCGGCGAACAGCGTGAGCGGCATCAGCGGATGCGCGACGCGCGCCTCGATCGCGACGAACAGCGCGAGCAGCACGGCGGCCGCGCCGATCAGCACGACCGTCTGCGTCGACAGCCAGCCGGCCTCGTTGCCGCCGACGATCCCGTAGACCGCGAGCATCAGCGACGCGGTCACGGTGATCGCGCCCGCGACATCGAGCCGCGCGGCGCCGGCCGGCGCGCGCATGCGCGGCAGCAGCGCGACGCACATCGCGTAGACGGCGATGCCGATCGGCAGGTTGACGAGGAAGATCCAGTGCCAGGACAGCGTGCTCGTCAGGAGCCCGCCGAGCAGCACGCCGATGCTGCCGCCGCCCGCGCAGACGAAGCCGTAGACGCCCATCGCGCGCGCCCGTTCGCCCGGTTCGGTAAAGAGATTCATGATCAGCGACAGCGACACGGCCGACACGATTGCGCCGCCGAAGCCCTGCACCGCGCGCGCGGCGATCAGCATCGCCTGCGCTTGCGCGAGGCCGCAGGCGAGCGACGCGAGCGTGAACACGACGAGGCCCGCGAGGAACATGCTCCGCTGGCCGTACAGGTCGCCGAGGCGGCCGCCGAGCAGCAGGCAACCGCCGAACGTGAGCAGGTATGCGTTGACGACCCATACAAGGGCCGTCTCGGTGAAATGGAGGTCGGTGCTGATCGACGGCAGCGCAACGTTCACGATCGTGCTGTCGAGCACGATCATCAGCACGCCGAGGCAGAGGACGATCAGCGCGTACCAGCGCCTTTCGCCGTGAATCCCGTGGGTCATGGGCCTGCAGCCTTCCGATAGCCTTTGAAAGGTTGCATTGTAGACATCGTTCGCGCGTGCTTCCTGTCGGTTTGTGGCAGGAGCGACGCGTAGCGGCGGCGCGTTTAGCCGCGCGGCGGCAGTTCGCAGCCGTCGGGGCCGCACGCGGCCGCGTCGTCGCCGGCGAATTCGACGATCGCGCCGTCGCGCCACGCCTGCTCGAGCGCCTGCGCGAACACGTCGGCCGGCTGCGCGCCCGACACCGCGTAGCGGCCGCCGAACACGAACAGTGGCACGCCGCGTCCGCCGATCTGCGCGGCACGCGCAATGTCGGCCTCGACTTCGTCGCGATATGCGCCGCTGCGCAGCACGGCTTCGACGGCCGAGCGCTCGAGCCCTGCTTCGACCGCGAAATCGATCAGCGCCGCGTGGTCGAACAGCGAGCCGTGCTCGCAGAAATACGCGCGGTACAGGCGTTCGGTCAGCGCATGCGCACGGCCGGTCGCTTCCGCGAGTTTCACGAGCCGGTGACCGTCGAGCGTGTCGCCGACGAATGTGCCGGGCAGGTCGTAGCGGAGCCCGACGCTCGCGGCCGCGTCGGTCACCTGGCGCAGCATCTGGTCAACCTGAGCGGACGACATCCGGTACTTGCCGGCGAGCATCGCCTCGACCGGCTCGACCGGTTGACCCGGCATCAGCCGGTACGCGCGCAGCGCGACGTCGACGTGCTCGGCATGCGCGAACGCGGCGAGCGCCTCGTCGAAGCGGCGCTTGCCGATCCAGCACCACGGGCAGATCAGGTCGGACCAGATTTCGACGGTCAGGGTCGGGCGGGCAGTCGGGGCAGGGGGGGGCGTCATGGGCGGTCCGGGGCGGCAAATAAATGTAACCGGGACTATATCATTTTGTGCTTCGACGCTTCGTCATGGTCGTTCCCGTGCGGAACGGGCCGGCCTTCGACGTATCACGAAGCATAGACACGGACGCCGCGTACCGGTAGCGATTGCCGATGCCGACGGCAGCGGCATGTCCGGCGCCCCCGCCCCTGGAGCGCGCCGCCTACGCGTCGCCCTGCGTTTCCTTCAGATGTTTCAGATGCTTGTAGACGGTCGCGCGCCCCATCCCGAGCACGTTCGCGACATAGTTCGCGGCGCTCTTGCCGCGGAACGCGCCTTCCGCATGCAGCGCCTCGACGAGTTCGCGCCGATGCTCGCGCGTGAGGCCGTTCAGGCCGACCTGCCGTTCGCGCAGCCAGCCGTGCAGGAACGTGTTGATGCGCTCCTGCCAGTCGTCGCGGAACAGCTCGTCGGGTTGCGCGACGATGCCCGCGCCCTTGATGAACACATCGAGCGTCGCGCGGACGTCGTCGAACACCGCGATGTTGAAGTTGATGCACATCATCCCGGCCGGGCGGCCTTCGTCGTCGAACAGCACGTTGCTCACGCAGCGCATCCGCCGGCCGTCCCAGTTCAGCTTCTCGTAGGGGCCGATCACGCGCTCGCGCGCCGAATGATCGATTTCCTCGAGCGCCGAGTCGTCACCGACCTCGCGCTTCGACAGGTTGTTCGCGAGGTACAGCACGGTCTGGTCGTGCAGGTCGTGGATCACGACTTCCGCGTACGGGAAGAACAGCGCCGCGATGCCGTCGGCGATCGGTGCATAGCGGGTGAGCAGCAGGTCTTTGACGGGGGATTGCTTCTTGCGCATCGGAATCGCCATCTCGGGTGAGCGGGGGCCGGGCAGCGCGTCGGCGCGGCGCGCCGGCGTACCGTTGACCGGCCCGTCCGTGCGCCCGCGCGCTGCCGCCGCGGCGGTTGCGCCATTGTATCGGCCCCGCGTGCGCGTGCTGCTCATGCGCGTGTCAGATGCGTGTACAGCGCGTGCGCGATCGCGATGTCCTCGAGGCCGAGGCCGATCGAGCGGAAGAACGCATGCCGCGTGCGCGACGGCGCCGCGCAGGTCCCGGCGACGAGCGCGGGCAGGTCGCCGACGATCCGCTCGGGCGTCCAGCCGTGCCCGGCCGCCGCGATCTGCATCTCGCCCGCGCTCGCGGGCGTCGTGTGGCGGTAGTCGCAGTACACGTCCATGTCGGGCAGCCACGCGGGCGGGATTTCGTGCGCGCGCGCGACGTTGGTGCTGATCGACGTGACGAGCGCGGGGCGGGTGAGCATGCCGTCGGCGAGCACCGGCGTGCCCGACGACGTACACAGCATCACGACGTCCGCATCGCGCACGCACGCCTCGACACTGGCGGCCGGGCGCGCGCGCGGGTCGATCTGCGCGAGCGTCGCCTGCAGTGCCGGGTCGCCGGCGAGCGCGGGCGAATGGACGCTGATCGACGCCCAGTCGCGCAGTGCCGCGGTGTGGCGCAGATGTGCGAGGCCGACCGCGCCCGTGCCGATCACGGCGAGCCGGCGCGCGTCGCGCGGCGCGAGGCAGTCGACCGCGAGCGCCGTCGTGCCGGCCGTGCGCTCGACCGTCAGCAGCCCTGCGTCGCACCACATCAGCGGCTGGCCGGTGCGCATCGACATCAGCGCGGTCCACGCGGTGACGATCGGCTTGCCGCCCGTCACGACGTACGGCGACAGCTTCGCGCCGAACACCTGCTCGTCGGCGAGCGCGCCGAGATACGTGATGAAATCGCCGGCCTGTTCGGGGAACAGCGTGAGGGTTTGCGGCGGCTGCACCGCGCGGGCCGACGCAAGCGACGCGAACATGCGACGCAGCGCGCCGAGCACGTCGAGCGACGGCAGTGCCGCGCGCACCGCGGCTTCGTCGACGGTCAGCGGCGGGGTCGGGGCGGGTTGCGTCATGGGACTTCTCCGGTCGGGGCCGGACAGGACTGTCTCGAAAGAGGGCGTCCGGCGGTGTTAATAATGGACTAAAAGTCTAATATAGACAAAGAAACTCGGGTAGATTTTTCTTTTCGTGACTCGGTCACGTCGCCTGTAGCAGAAAAAACATCGACAAATCAAAGGTGTTTGGCGCGATCGACAGAATTTCGGCAGGGGGCGACCGCGCTGCGATTATCGTATCCCCTATAGTCTATAGTAGACTAAGAGTCTATATTTTGCGTGCAGACCAGCGTGTCGCCGCATGGCGGCCGGCTGGATCGCATGCCGATCCGGCGCCCGGCAACGGCGTCGCACGACCGGTCTTCATCGCCTCAATCCGGAATCGAAGGACATCCGTCATGAACTGGAAGCTTTCCCTCTGCGCCGTCGCGGCGCTTGCGTGCGCGGCCGTCACGGCCCACGCGGAACAGACCACGCTGCGCTTCGGGATCGAAGCCGCCTATCCGCCGTTCGAGAGCAAGACGCCGGCCGGCCAGTTGCAGGGCTTCGACGTCGACGTCGGCAATGCGGTCTGCGCGAAGCTGAACATGAAATGCGTGTGGGTCGAGAATGCGTTCGACGGGCTGATCCCGGCGCTGCAGGCGCGCAAGTTCGACGCGATCAATTCGGCGATGAACATCACCGCGAAGCGCAAGCAGAGCATCGACTTCACGCCGGCCATCTACGTGGTGCCGATCGTGATGGTCGCGCACCGCGGCTCGCCGCTGCGGCCCGATGCCGCGAGCTTGCGCGGCAAGCACGTCGGCGTGCTGCAGGGCTCGTCGCAGGAGGATTTCCTGAAGGCGCACTGGGCGAATGCGGGCGTGGACGTCGTGTCGTATCAGGACCAGGACCAGATCTACGCGGATCTCGTCGCCGGTCGTCTCGACGCGGCCGTGCAGGAAGCGCAGACCGCCCAGGACGGTTTCCTCGACAAGCCGGCCGGCCGCGACTACCAGATCGTCGGCGAGCCGCTGAAGGATCCCGCGACGCTCGGCGAAGGCACCGGCTTCGGGATGCGCAAGGGCGACAAGGCGCTGCAGGCGAAGATCGTCGGCGCGCTCGACGCGCTGAAGAAGGACGGCACGCTGAGCGCGCTGTCGCAGAAGTACTTCAAGCGCGACATCGTCGCGAAGTAAGCCTGGCCGCGCGCCGGCCGCGGTGCCGGCGCGCGTCGCACCGAATCTCGACGCAGTACGGGGAAGCATGGATTTCGACGTCATCGTTCTGGGGGCCGGCATCGTCGGCGTGTCGTCGGCGCTGCATCTGCAGGATCGCGGGTTGCGCGTCGCGCTCGTCGACCGGCGCGCGCCCGGCGAGGAAACGAGCCACGGCAATGCCGGGCTGATCGAGCGCTCGTCGGTCGTGCCTTACGCGTTCCCGCGCCGGCTCGACACGCTGCTGCGCTATGCGCGCAACCGCTCGGTCGATCTCTATTGGGACTACAAGGCGCTGCCCGCATACGCGGGCTGGCTCGCGCGCTTCTGGCGCGAATCGTCGCCGCAGCGGCTCGCGGCGGCCGCGCGTGACATGCTGCCGCTCGTCGCGGCGAGCGTCGTCGAGCACGACGCGCTGCTCGCGCGCACCGACGCGCAGCCGCTCGTGCATGACGGCGGGTGGCTCGAGGCGTTCCGTTCGCCCGCGCTGTTCGATGCGGAAACGCGCGCGCAGCAGCGGGTGGCCGATGCGCACGGGCTGCGGATGAGTGTGCTCGATGCGCGCGCGTTGCGCGAGCGCGAGCCCGGCATCGGCGACGCATTCTGCGGCGCATTCCACTGGCAGGACCCGAAGACCGTGTCGAGTCCCGGCGGCCTCACGAAGGCGTACGCGCGGCTGTTCGAGCGCGACGGCGGCACGTTCGTGCGCGGCGACGCGACGACGCTCGCGCAGGTGCGCGACGGCTGGCAGGTCGATACCGAACACGGGCCGATTTCGGCCCGGTCGGCCGTGGTCGCGCTCGGGCCCTGGTCCGATCACGTGTTCGCGCCGCTTGGCTACCGGATTCCGCTGCGCGTGAAGCGCGGCTATCACATGCATTACCGGCCGACCCGCGCGCCACTGAACGTGCCCGTGTGCGATACCGAGGAGGGCTTCGTCGTCGCGCCGATGGAGGGTGGCCGCCTGCGGCTCACCACCGGCGTCGAGATCGCGTTGCGCGGTGCGCCGCCGACGGGCGTGCAGCTCGCGCGCGCCGAGCCGCTGGCGCGCGACGCGTTCGGTATCGGCGAACGGCTCGATCCGGCGCCGTGGCTCGGGATGCGGCCGTGCACGCCCGACATGCGACCGGTGATCGGGCCTGCGCCGCGCCATCGTCATCTGTGGTTCGCGTTCGGCCATTGCCACCACGGACTCACGCTCGGCCCCGCGACCGGGCGTCTGCTCGCCGAGATGATGACGGGCGCGCCGACCTATATCGATCCCCATCCGTACCGGCCCGCGCGCTTCGGCTGAGCCCATCGCGGCACGACGGCCGCCGCGCGTGCGGCCGTCACGGTTTTTCATTTGCCTGTTCGAATTGTCGAAAACCGATCGGCCGGAAATTATCTGCGTAATTGATCGGAAATAAATCGCAATTAAGAAAATAAGAAAACACGCGATTTATCAATGCATTTCCATGGGGATGCAATGCGAAATAGGCGGGCCGTCAGAGTAATCCGGCGTCGCTTCGTAACGGCCCGTTCCGATGTGAGCAAAAATGTACCGAAACACGTTACTTTGAGCCTCGCAAACGTTACGTTACATCCGCGCTCCCTACGCCTTTTTCGTCGGAAGATTGGTGCGTCGCGACTCGTTTTTTTACCGATAACCCATATAAAAAACGTTATTGGCTTGCAATAAGCCAAAGAATGAATCCGTTTATCGAGGTGGCACGCTTCGTGCAGTCCGTCCCCATGCTTTATCAACGTAGTGCCAACCGAGATGGGGTAACGATGGGAAAAAATCATAAATTGACGGGTGTGGCGCTGTCGGTCGCGACGGTATTCGGGGTACTGGCTTCCGGTTCGGCAATCGCGGGGCCGCTCGACACGCTGCCGATTCCGCAAGTGATCGTGAATCCGCCGACGAACAGCGTATCGATCGGGCTGGCCGTGACCGGCACGTCGCCGCTGGGTTCGGTCACCGTGGCGGCGGGCGGGGCGGGCGAGATTCAGACGTTGCCGGGTAATCCGGCGCAGGCGTTGTCGGGCGCGGCGAATGCGCTGACGGGCGCGCTCGGCGGCGGCGGTGGCGGCTCGGTGACGCCGCTGGCGCCGGTGCACGGCGTGGTGAATCAAGTGACCGGGGCACTTGGCGGCGGCAACCCGGCAGGTACGCTCACCGGCGCGCTCGGCACGGTAACGGGCGCACTGGGCAACGTCGGCGGTGCGAACCCGCTGACGCCGATCCAGAACATCGTCGACCAGGTCACGGGCACGCTGGGCAGCGGCAATCCGGCCGGCGCACTGGGCAACGCGGTCAACCCGATCACGAGTACGCTCGGCAACATCGGTGGCGCGTCGAGCACGCTGGCACCGGTGCAAGGCGTCGTTACGCAACTCGCCGGCACGCTCGGCAACGGCGACCCGGCCAGTGCACTGACGAACGCGGTGAATTCGATGACGGGTGCGCTCGGCAATCTCGGCGGCACGAACCCGCTCGCTCCGGTACAGGGCGTCGTGAACCAGGTCGTCGGCACGCTGTCGGGCGCTGGCGGCGGCAGCCCGATCGCGCCGATCACGAACCTCGTCAGCGGCCTGCAGAACGCGCTGCCGACGGGCGGCAACGCGGCTGGCGTGCTGACCGGTGCCCTCGGTTCGGTCACGGGTGCACTCGGCAATCTCGGCGGCACGAACCCGCTCGCCCCGGTGCAGGGCGTCGTGAACCAGGTCGTCAACACGCTAGGCAGCAGCAATCCGGTCGGCGCACTGAGCAATGCGGTCAGCTCGGTGACGGGCGCCCTGGGCAATCTCGGCGGCACGAACCCGCTCGCTCCGGTACAGGGCGTCGTGAACCAGGTCGTCAACACGCTGTCGGGCGCGGGCGGCAGCCTGCTCGGTTCGGGCGCGGCGGGCAGCACGGCGACGATCGTCAATGCGGTCGGCCCGGCGCTGGGTTCCGCGCCGGGCCTGTCGGTCACGCCGCACTCGGGCAGCAGCTCGGCGAACAACCCGCTCGCACCGGTGTCGACGCTGCTCCAGGCGGTGACGGGCGCCCTGCCGAAGTAACCGGCCGGAACGCGCGGCGGCGATCCATCGCCTGCCGCGCGCAACAGGACGCGCAACGCGGCATGACAGCAATGTCATGCCGCGTTTTCTTTTGGGTTCCCGATCGGCTTCGTCGGAGGCATGGGCGTGCGCGGTTGCCGCCGCCTATTGTGGGGCGGCATGGAATAACCGGCCGCGTCCGTCCGTTTACATACCGAGTCGCGGCGTAACCGGACGGCGGGATAATGGTCATGACGAAGTCGACCCCCGTCCGGCGGTGCCGTGCCGCAACGCCATGCCAAGGAGACGGAAATGAAGACGATGCTGTTCGCCATCGCGCTGACGGCCGCGATCGCGCGGCCCGCGGCCGCCGAGCCGCCGCAGGCCGGCGACGGGAAACTGGTCGACGAAGATCACATGACGCTGTACGTGTTCGATCACGACGCGCCGGGCAAGAGCACGTGCAGCGGCACCTGCGCGGCCAACTGGCCGCCGGCGCTCGCCGACGAATACGACAAGCCGTCGGGCGCGCTGAGCCTCGTCGCGCGCGACGACGGCAAGAAGCAATGGGCGTACCGCGGGCGCCCGCTGTATCGCTGGAAAATGGACCACAAGGCCGGCGACGCGGGCGGCGACGGAATCGGCGGCATGTGGCACGTCGCGCGTCCCTGAGAACTGACGGACGGACCGAGGGGCTGACGGCGCGGCGACGCGCAAGGCATCCGGATGAGCTACGAATCGGACCTGCTGGTATGGCTGCCGCATCTCACGCGGTACGCGCGTGCGCTGACGGGCGATCGGGCCTGGGCGGACGATCTCGTGCAGGACACGCTCGAGCGCGCGCTGAACCGGCCGCCGCGCGACGGCGGCAATCTGCGCGCATGGCTGCTGACGCTGCTGCGCCACCGCTTCATCGACCAGTTGCGCGCGCGGCGCGAGATCGCGGTCGACGACGCGACCGCGCCGTGGCAGACGATGGCTGCGCCGGCCGACGAGATCGGCGGCCTGATGCTGCGCGACGTGCAGCGCGCGCTGTACCGGCTGCCCGTCGAGCAGCGTGAGGTGCTGCTGCTGGTCGCGCTCGAGGAGTTGAGCTACCGCGACGCCGCGCAGGTGCTCGGCGTGCCGGTGGGGACGGTGATGTCGCGGCTGTCGCGGGCGCGTGAACAGATGCGTACGTTGCTGTCCGGCGAGCCGCCGGCGCACGGCACGGCCGCGTTACGGGTGATCGGGAAGACATGATGGACGACGATCCGCGCAAACCTTCGAACGATCGGGACGACGCTGCATCGGCCCAGCTGCTGTCGGCGCTGCTCGACGGCGAGCTGTCCGGACAGGAGCGCCGCGAGGTGCTCGAGCGGCTGCAGTCCGATCCGCGGGAAGCCGACCGGTTCGCGCATTACGGCGCGCAGCGCGACGCGTTGCGCGCGCTGTTCCCGCTGCCGGCCGCCGCACCGGCATTGTTCGTGCAGCGGCGCGCGTCGCGCCGGCGCATGGTCGCGTACGCGTTCGCGGGGCTGGCGGCCGGGCTGGTGCTCGGCATCGCGCTGCACGCGGGCTGGACGGCATTCGGCGTCGAACCGGCGTTCGCCGCGCGCGCGGATGTCGCGTATGCGGTGTACGCGGCCGATCGTGAACACCCGGTCGAAATCGACGCCCGCGACCCGGCGCGCCTGGCCGGGTGGCTGTCCGCGCGTCTCGGCCGGCCCGTGCGCGCACCGTCGCTCGACGAATACGGCTATGCGCTGCTGGGCGGCCGGCTGCTGCCGGGCGACGCGGGGCCGGCCGCACAGCTGATGTACCAGCGTGCGGACGGCGCGCGCGTGACGCTGTACATGACGGCCTACGACGCGCGGCGCCTCACACCGCAGGCGATGTCGGCCGACGGCCGCTACACGTACTTCTGGTCGGATCGCGGCATGGGTTATGCGCTGTCCGGCCGAGGCGACGAACGGCGCCTGCGCGAGCTCGCGATCGACGCGTGCGGCGCACTCGGCGGGCCGACCGACGCATGGAAGGGGTGACGCACGCGGCATCGGCAGGGAGCAGAGGATGAACGCGAAGACGGCGATGGTGGCGACGATAGTGGCGGTGCTCGCGGCGGGCGCCGGGCTTGCACGGGCGGACGGCGACGCCCCGGTGCGCGTGCCGGTCGATGCCGATGGCGTGCAGCGGGTGACGATCGTCGGCGGCAGCTATTTCTTTCGTCCGAACCACGTGATCGTCCGCGCGCATGTGCCGGTCGAACTGACGGTATCGGCCGAACCGGGTGTCGTGCCGCACAGTTTCGAGATCGCTGCGCCGCAGGCCGGCATCGCGGTGCACACCGAACTGGGCACGACGCCGCGCATCTTGCGCTTCACGCCGACGGAGCCTGGTCGCTTCGCCTACTATTGCACGCATCGGCTGCTGTTCCTGCGCAGCCATCGCGAGCGCGGCATGGAAGGCGTGCTCGACGTCGAGGCGGCGCCATGATCGCAGCATGGCTGGCCGCGAGCCTGATAGGAGTGAGCATGACAGCCGACCCCGTGAGCGTCGCGCAGGCGCATTTCGATCAGGTCCGCTCGTACCGCGCGACGATCCGCTCGTCGGCGCGCAGCGGCGAGCACGCCGAATTCCATTATGCGTACCTGAAACCGGGTTTCGTCCGGATGGACTTCGTGTCGCCCCATCACGGCGCGGTGCTCGCGTACGATCCCGGCGACGGCAAGGTCCGGCTGCGTCCGTTCGGCGAGCATGCGCCGCCCGCGCTGACGCTGTCGCCGTCCAATCCGCTCGTGCGCGACCGCAGCGGCCATCGCGTCGACCGGTCGGACGTCGGCGCGCTGCTGCGCAACGTGCATGCGCTGCAGCAGGGCGGTGCGACGGTGACGGAAGGCGAGGAAACTGTCGGCGGCCGGGCCACGCTGCGCGTGTCGGTGACGGGCGCGCCCGCGCACGTGGTCGGCGGCGTGCATCGCTACCGGCTGTGGCTGGACACCGAGGACGGCTTTCCGCTGAAGGTCGTCAGCTTCGCAGACGGCGACGGCGACCCGCTCGAAACGGTGACACTCGACGACGTCGAGATCGACGTCGCGTTTCCCGCTCGCTTTTTCGCGCCCTGATCCCTGATCCCGACACGTGCCGGAGGCTGCATGGCGGAATACCGGTTTTCGACGACGTGGCGCGTGGACGCGCCGCTCGCGGCGGTCTGGGATGCAATCTACCAGGTCGACCGCTGGCCCGACTGGTGGAAGGGCGCGGTACGGACCGTCGAGATCGAGTGCGGCGACGTGCGCGGCGTCGGCGCGCTGCAGCGATACACGTGGAAAGGTGCGTTGCCGTACCAGCTGACCTTCGACATGCGCGTGCTGCGCGTCGAGCGGCCGCATGTGCTCGAAGGCCGCGCGAGCGGCGCGATCGAAGGCGATGGCCGCTGGTCGTTCGCGGGCGACGGCACGCGTACCGTCGTGCGCTACGACTGGCACATCCGTACGCGCGAGCGCTGGATGAACTGGCTGGAGCCGGTTGCGCGCCCGCTGTTCATCTGGAACCACGACGTCGTGATGCGCGAAGGCGCGAAAGGGCTCGCGCGGCTGCTCGGCGCGACGGTCGAGACCGACGGCCGGACGTTCCAGCCGGTCGCGGGCTGTCCCGACACGTGACGGTCCGGTGCCGGAAATGTGGCCCCGTCGGCGCCCGGGCAGTTTTTTTCATGCGATGCCGGACGACCGCGGGAACTCAGTGCTTACCCCGTGTCAAATCGGTGCGATGGCAGGGATATCCCGCATCGTGCTCGCTTCCGGAGCGCGGGATTGATGTCTACTTGATTGTTTCAAAAGGATTTTTTCAGTTTTGCCCCCGTTTTTTCGCCGTCTCGCCCCGGGCGAAAAAACCTCCGGCTCCCCTTCTTGAATTTGTCAAAACCCGTCCATATAATTAGCACTCGCTGCACGAGAGTGCTAACAATTCTCTGCCGGGCGATCCGCCGGGCAGATTCCCTAAGCGTTCTTCAATCTCATTCAAGAGAGGAGTGAATATGAACCTTCGTCCTTTGCACGATCGCGTGATCGTCAAGCGCCTGGATCAAGAAACCAAGACCGCCTCGGGCATCGTGATCCCCGAAGCTGCAGCTGAAAAGCCGGATCAAGGCGAGATCCTCGCGGTCGGCCCGGGCAAGCGTGACGACAAGGGCGCGCCGATCGCGCTCGACGTGAAGGTCGGCGATCGCGTGCTGTTCGGCAAGTACGCTGGTCAGACCGTGAAGGTCGACGGCCAGGAACTGCTGGTCATGCGCGAAGAAGACATCATGGCCGTGGTCAACGCGAAGTAAGCGTCCACTGACGGTACATATTCCCAAGAATTCAAGGAGTTAGAAGATGGCAGCTAAAGACGTCGTATTCGGCGATTCCGCCCGTTCGAAGATGGTCGAAGGCGTGAACATTCTCGCCAACGCAGTCAAGGTCACGCTGGGTCCGAAGGGCCGTAACGTCGTGCTCGAGCGCAGCTTCGGCGGCCCGACGGTCACCAAGGACGGTGTGTCGGTCGCGAAGGAAATCGAACTGAAGGACAAGCTCCAGAACATGGGCGCGCAAATGGTCAAGGAAGTGGCTTCCAAGACCAGCGACAACGCCGGCGACGGCACGACGACGGCAACCGTCCTCGCGCAATCGATCGTCCGCGAAGGCATGAAGTACGTCGCATCGGGCATGAACCCGATGGACCTGAAGCGCGGCATCGACAAGGCAGTCGCAGCGGCTGTCGAAGAGCTGAAGAAGATCAGCAAGCCGTGCACGACGAACAAGGAAATCGCACAGGTCGGCTCGATCTCGGCGAACAGCGACACGTCGATCGGCGATCGCATCGCTGAAGCGATGGACAAGGTCGGCAAGGAAGGCGTGATCACCGTCGAAGACGGCAAGTCGCTCGCCGACGAACTCGACGTCGTCGAAGGCATGCAGTTCGACCGCGGCTACCTGTCGCCGTACTTCATCAACAACCCGGACAAGCAAGTCGCCGTCCTCGACAACCCGTTCGTGCTGCTGCACGACAAGAAGGTGTCGAACATCCGTGATCTGCTGCCGGTGCTCGAGCAAGTCGCGAAGGCTGGCCGTCCGCTGCTGATCATCGCTGAAGACGTCGAAGGCGAAGCGCTCGCAACGCTGGTCGTCAACAACATCCGCGGCATCCTGAAGACCGTTGCGGTCAAGGCGCCGGGCTTCGGCGATCGTCGCAAGGCGATGCTGGAAGACATCGCGATCCTGACCGGCGGTCAAGTCGTCGCGGAAGAAACCGGCCTGACGCTCGAGAAGGCAACGCTGGCAGAACTGGGCCAGGCGAAGCGTATCGAAGTGGGCAAGGAAAACACGACGATCATCGACGGCGCAGGCGAAGCCGTGAACATCGAAGCGCGCGTCAAGCAAGTTCGCACGCAAATCGAAGAAGCGACGTCGGACTACGACCGTGAAAAGCTGCAAGAGCGCGTGGCCAAGCTGGCCGGCGGCGTGGCAGTGATCAAGGTTGGTGCTGCGACCGAAGTCGAAATGAAGGAAAAGAAGGCACGTGTCGAAGACGCACTGCACGCAACGCGCGCAGCTGTGGAAGAAGGCATCGTGGCAGGTGGCGGCGTTGCGCTGATCCGCGCTCGCACCGCGATCGCAGCCCTGACCGGCGCGAACGCTGACCAAAACGCCGGCATCAAGATCGTGCTGCGCGCAATGGAAGAGCCGCTGCGCCAGATCGTCACGAACGGCGGCGAAGAAGCGAGCGTTGTTGTGGCGGCAGTGGCTGCAGGCACGGGCAACTACGGCTACAACGCAGCAACGGGCGAGTACGTCGACATGGTTGAAGCCGGCGTCGTCGATCCGACCAAGGTCACGCGTACCGCACTGCAGAACGCAGCTTCGGTTGCAGGCCTGCTGCTGACGACGGACGCTGCTGTCGCAGAACTGCCGAAGGAAGACGCACCGATGCCGGGCGGCATGCCGGGCGGCATGGGCGGCATGGGCATGGACATGTAATCGACTTCGGTCGATGGTGTCCGGAGCGCGCAGCGATGCGCGTTCCAGCCAAAAGAAAAGACCCGCAGCGATGCGGGTCTTTTTTTATGCACGCGTGAAAAAGAGCGTACATGCCGCCCCGAAGCAATGGCACGCCACGGCGGCGAAGGGCCGCCGTGCGGGCGTCAATGCCTGTGCGACGTTCTCGGTACCGGGTCGGCCTTCACGGCCGGCGGCGTGTCCGCATCATCGTTGCTGCGCGCCCAGAAGAACCGGTCGGGCAGGTGCGCGCCCATGCCGGGCCGGAACGCGTCGCGCACCGCCTGGTACAGGTATTCCTGCGCTTCGCGCACCGCTTCGGGCGGCTCCTGGCCGTTCGCGAGCAGTGCCGCGATCGCCGCGCCGAGTGTGTCGGTGATACCCATCAGCCGGTGCGGCGAGCGATCCCACATGTCTTCGCGGAGCTGGCCTTCCTCGCCGTACAGCGTGTTGACGAGCCGGTGCGAGCCCGTCTCCGACGACAGGATGTACTCGCAGCCCTGTGACAGCAGGTGCGACACGGCCGCGTCGAGATTCGGCGCCTCGGCGTCGCCGTCCGGCTGCGCGAGCGCGATCAGCGTCGCGTGGTCGGCAACCAGCAGCGTCGTCTGCGGCGCGAGCAGGTCGGCGATCGATTCGCGCAGGTCGTCGGCGGCGAGCACGTGCTCGTCGTCGAGCGTGAAATCCGGTGCGAGCACGAGCGGCACGCCGTCGTAGTCGGCGACCACTTCGGCGATCGCGCTCACGACTTCCGCGCGCGTCGCCGCGCCGATCTTGAACGCGGCGACCGGCATGTCCTCGAGCAGCATGCGCGCCTGGGCGACGACGACATCGGGATCGAGGCCGGTCACTTCGTCGCAGGCGGCCGAGTCGCGCACGGTATAGCCCGTCAGGACGGACACGCCGTGACAGCCCATGCTCGCCAGGGTCATCAGATCGGCTTGGAGGCCGGAGCCGCCGGTGGGATCGGACAGGCCGAAGGTGAGGACGATCGGAGGGGCGTTGCTGGACATGTAAAAATGGGGCAAGAAAAAAACGGGGAAGCGACGGAGCTGCGGACGGCGAGGCGAAGTGGGCGGTTTGGCCCTGTGTTGCCCGGCAGGCCGCACTTTCCAGCCATTATGCGGCGGAATCCGGCCCGCACGACGGATTTTTTAGCGCAGCGCAACGTAGTTGCCGCACTCCAGTGCGATTGCTAGGCAGTCCGGCCCCGACACGGTACCATCATGGCTCCCGAATTTACCGACTTTCCCGACGCGGCTTAAGATGGAATACAAGAGCTGGATGTGCCTGATTTGTGGCTGGATTTATGACGAAGAAGCCGGGCTGCCCGAAGAGGGCATCGCCCCGGGCACGCGCTGGGAAGACGTCCCGATCAACTGGACGTGCCCCGAATGCGGCGCTCGCAAGGAAGACTTCGAGATGGTCCAGATCTGACCGGACCCTTGGCCCACGGACACACCGCTCCGGCCTCGCGGTTGCCCGGCGCTTGTGCGCCGCGGCCGGCGCGAGCGACTTGACGATGACAGGCGCGCGTGTCCATGACGTCCGATCCGGCGAACGTTTCCCACCCTGACGCACTGCCCAACCCGCGCGGCGGGGCCGTGCGCGCGGCCGATGCGTGGCTCGCGGCGGCCGTCGACGCATTCGAGCGTCGCGACGACGCGGCCGCGCCGCTGTCGGCCGCAGCCGCCGTACTGGCGGAGGCCGGCTGGCTGCCGGCCGCCCGTTTCGCCGGGCAACTGGCCGCCACGGCGCCGCTCGTCGCCGCCGAACCGGGTTCCGCCGCCTGGCGCATCGCGTTGCGCGATTTCCGCGCGGCGATCGGGCGTCACAATCTGCGCGAGCTGGCCTGTTCGCCGCTTCTGTTCGACCATTTTCGTACGCTGCGCGCCCAAAGCGCGGCCGATCTGCATGCGAGCGTGTCGCTCGACGTGCTGGCACTCGTCGGGCGCGCAATGCCGCCGGCGACGCTGCGTGCGTTGCCCGACGCGTTCGCAAGCCGGGCCCGGGCCCGCTACGAACAGGCGCTGCTCGGCGTGCTGCGCGCGCCGAATGGCACGCCGGACGCGGCACTCGACGAACTCGATACGACCCTGACCGCGCTGGCTGCCGATGGCCCGTACGACTTCTGGCGGCTCGCCGCCGCGTGCCTGCGCGCGCTGCGTGCCAGCGCCGCGCCCGAACTGAAACGTTTCCTCGCCCGGACCAACCTGCTGCTCGGCGAGCACGTGCAGGGCAGGCGCCATGCGCCGCCGGCACTCGTGCGCGAAACGGTCGCACTGCTATGGCGCGATTTCGCGCTGTTCGGCGCGGCCGCCGAGGATGTCGCGCTCGTCGACGTACTGCACGACTATGGCCTGACCGTGGACTGGCACGTCGCCGGCACGCCCGCGTCCGAGGCGCTGTGGGAGGCCGGCGCCGCGCGGGCCGAGCATGACGCGGTCGCGGCGGCGCCCACCCGCATGCTCGGGGTCGTGACCGTCAACGCGCATGCATATGAGGATTTCCTGCAGACGGCCGATGCGTCGATGGCCGAACTCGCGATCGATCCGGCCGCGGCCGATGCGGGGGCCGCATGGCGCGCATCCGCGGCCGCCTATCGGGTCGGTACGGCCGCGTGCGCGCTCGGGCTCGGTCACGCGGCGCTGCTGGCCGATACGCTTGGATTGGCGTGGCGCCGTGCCGCGCACGGCGTGCCGCTCGCCGACGGCGGGCGCGATGCGCACGGTCGCGCGTCCGACATGCTGCGTGCCGCGCTGCTGAAGATTGCCGCGGGGGTCGCGCCGCCGGACCTCACGGCGGCGTCCGAGGCGCTCGGCACGGCGCTCGGCCGGATCTGACGCGCAACGGGGCGCGTACACCACAGCAGCCCTTGCCGCGCGGGCCGGCAACACGCTGCCGACAGCGCCCGCGCGCGTGTTAGAGTGCCGTGTGATCCGCGTGCGTCGTTGCCAGCGTCGCGCGGCGTTGCTTGTTGATCGCGGCCCGGTCAGGTCGCGGCGTCTTTGCTAAAATTCAAACCATGTCAAAGCCTTCCGATCGCATCAATCTCACCAACCAGTTCCTGATCGCCATGCCGAACATGGCGGATCCGACGTTTTCGGGAACGGTGGTCTATCTTTGCGATCACAGCGAGCGCGGTGCGCTCGGCCTCGTCATCAATCGTCCCACCGACATCGACCTCGAATCGCTGTTCAATCGCATCGACCTGAAACTCGACATCGAGCCGCTGCTGCACATTCCCGTGTACTTCGGCGGCCCAGTGCAGACCGAGCGCGGCTTCGTGCTTCACGAGCCGGTCGAGGGCGCGAACTACAACTCGTCCATGTCGGTCGAGGGCGGGCTCGAGATGACGACGTCGAAGGACGTGCTCGAGGCGGTCGCAACGGGCACCGGCCCGAAGCGTTTCCTGCTGACGCTTGGCCATGCAGGCTGGGGCGCAGGGCAGCTCGAGGAAGAAATTTCCCGCAACGGCTGGCTGACCGTGGCCGCCGATCCGCGCATCGTGTTCGACACGCCGGCCGAGGAACGCTTCGAAGCCGCGCTCGGCCTGCTCGGCGTCAGCTCGTCGATGCTGTCCGGCGAAGCAGGGCACGCATGAGTGGCGCGAGCGCGCGCGATGCGACGCTCCTGGCGTTCGACTACGGCGAGAAGCGGATCGGCGTCGCGATCGGCAATGCGCTGACGCGCTCGGCCCGCGCGCTCGTCGTGATTCCCAACCTGAACCGCGAGCACCGCTTCAAGGCGGTCGGCGACCTGCTGGCCGAATGGCGGCCGGATGCGCTCGTCGTCGGCCTGCCGATGCATCCGGACGGCACGCCGCACGAGATGACGCAGCAGGCGAAGCGCTTCGGCAACCAGCTGAATGGCCGCTTCGGGCTGCCCGTCACGTGGGTCGACGAACGCTATTCGTCGGTCGAGGCCGAGGCCGGGCTGCGCGAGCGCAACGTGCGCGGCCGCGCACGCACGGAGATGCTCGATGCCGAGGCCGCGCGCGTGATCCTTCAACAGTATCTCGATCAATTGTCCGACCATGAGCACCATTGACGCCGACGCGCTCTACCGCGTCCTGCTCGACCAGATCCGCGACGCCTACGGCACGGCCTTCGCCGAGCCGGGCGGCCCGCGGCTCGCCGGCATTCACAGCGGCGGCGCCTGGCTCGCCGAGCGCCTCGCGCGCGATCTCGGCGCACCGGGGTTCGGCGTCGTGAACGTCGCGCTGCACCGCGACGACTACGCGAAGAAGGGGCTGCACAGCCAGGCCAGCCCGACGTCGCTGCCGTTCGAGGTCGACGGCGCGCGCATCGTGCTCGTCGACGACGTGCTGTACACCGGCCGCACCGTGCGCGCCGCGCTCAACGAACTGTTCGACTACGGCCGTCCGGCCGCGGTCGAGCTCGCGGTGCTTGCCGATCGCGGCGGCCGCGAGCTGCCGGTCGCCGCGCGCTTCGCGGGCGGCACGCTCGACGTGCCGGCCGATGCGACGCTCGTGCTCGAGCGCGACGAAGCCGCGCAGCTCACGCTGCGCATCGAGGCGCACGGCGCCTGAGCGGACCGCGAAACCGTATCCCGGGCCGCCGGTTCGCGCCGCGGCCCGTTTGCATAGTTGGAATCACGCACACCATGACCACCGACACCACTGGCCGCACCGGCAATCCCGCTGCGGCCGCGAGCCCCGAGCGGTTCCGCTACGGTTTCCTGAAGGGCAACCCGCAGCTCACGAAAAACGGCGAGCTGAAACACCTGCTGTCGATCGAGGGCCTGCCGCGCTCGATCGTCAACCACATTCTCGATACGGCCGAGCAGTTCGTCAGCGTGACGGACCGCGAGGTGAAGAAGGTGCCGCTGTTGCGCGGCAAGTCGGTGTTCAACCTGTTCTTCGAGAACTCGACGCGCACGCGCACGACCTTCGAGATCGCCGCGACGCGCCTGTCGGCCGATGTGCTGAACCTGAACATCAACGCGTCGTCGACGAGCAAGGGCGAGTCGCTGCTCGACACGATCAACAACCTGTCGGCGATGCATGCCGACCTGTTCGTCGTGCGCCACGCGTCGAGCGGCGCGCCGTACCTGATCGCCGAGCACTGCGCGCCGCACGTGCACGTGATCAACGCCGGCGACGGCCGTCATGCGCATCCGACGCAGGGCCTGCTCGACATGTACACGATCCGCCACTACAAGCGCGACTTCACGAAGCTGCGCGTGGCGATCGTCGGCGACATCCTGCATTCGCGCGTCGCGCGCTCGGACATCCATGCGCTCACCACGCTCGGCGTGCCGGAAGTGCGCGCGATCGGCCCGCGCACGCTGCTGCCGGGCGGTCTCGAGCAGATGGGCGTGAAGGTGTTCCACAACCTCGACGAAGGGCTGAAGGGCGTCGACGTGATCATCATGCTGCGCCTGCAGAACGAGCGGATGAGCGGCGCGCTGCTGCCGTCCGCGCAGGAGTACTTCAAGACCTGGGGCCTGACGCCCGAGCGCCTCGCGCTCGCCGCGCCCGACGCGATCGTGATGCACCCCGGCCCGATGAACCGCGGCGTCGAGATCGACTCGCAGGTTGCCGACGGTCCGCAGTCGGTGATCCTCAACCAGGTCACGTTCGGCATCGCCGTGCGGATGGCGGTGATGGGCATCGTCGCCGGCAACAACGACTGAGCTCGCCTTCGCGCATCCTTATTCACGCAATCAACGCATTCACAGACAGCGCATGAAGATTCATATCCAAGGCGGCACGCTGATCGACCCGGTCGCCGGCACCGAACGGCAGGCCGACGTATTCGTCGCGGACGGCAAGATCGCCGCGCTCGCGGAGGCCGGTACAGCGCCGGCCGGCTTCAACGCGGAGAAGACGATCGACGCGTCGGGCCTGATCGTCGCGCCCGGTCTCGTCGACCTGTGCGCGCGCCTGCGCGAGCCCGGCTACGAGCACAAGGCGACGCTCGCGTCCGAGATGGCCGCGGCCGTCGCGGGCGGCGTCACGACCCTCGTGTGCCCGCCGGACACCGACCCCGTGCTCGACGAGCCGGGCCTCGTCGAGATGCTCAAGTTCCGCGCGCGCAATCTGCACCAGGCGAACGTGCATCCACTCGGCGCGCTCACCGTCGGCCTCAAGGGCGAAGTGATCACCGAGATGGTCGCGCTGACCGAGTCGGGCTGCGTCGGCTTCACGCATGCCACCGTGCCGGTGCGCGACACGCAGGTGCTGCTGCGTGCGCTGCAGTACGCGAGCACCTACGGCTACACCACGTGGCTGCGCCCGCAAGACGCATTCATCGGCCGCGGCGGCGTCGCTGCGAGCGGTGCGCTTGCGTCCCGCCTCGGGCTGTCCGGCGTGCCGGTCGCGGCCGAGACGATCGCGCTGCACACGATTTTCGAACTGATGCGCGTGACCGGCGCGCGCGTGCACCTCGCACGGTTGTCGTCGGCGGCCGGCCTCGCGCTCGTGCGCGAGGCGAAGGCCGAGGGGCTGCCCGTGACGTGCGACGTCGGCGTGAACCATGTGCACCTGATCGACGTCGACATCGGCTACTTCGATTCGCAGTTCCGGCTCGATCCGCCGCTGCGCAGCGAGCGCGATCGCGAAGCGATTCGCGCGGCGCTCGCCGACGGCACGATCGACGCGATCTGCTCCGATCACACGCCGGTCGACGATGACGAGAAGCTGCTGCCGTTCGCCGAAGCGACGCCGGGTGCGACGGGGCTCGAACTGCTGCTGTCGCTCACGGTGAAGTGGGCCGATGAAACGAACACGCCGCTCGCGCAGGCGCTGCGCCGCATCACGGCCGCGCCGGCCGACGTGCTGCAGTTGCCGGCCGGCCGCCTGGCCGAAGGCGGCGCGGCCGACCTGTGCGTATTCGACCCGCGCGCGCACTGGCGTGTCGAGCCGCGTGCGCTGAAGAGCCAGGGCCACAACTCGCCGTTCCTCGGCTACGAACTGCCGGCCTGCGTGCGTGCGACGCTCGTGGCGGGGCAGGTCGCGTTCGAGCGTCACTGAACCACGCCGGATCCTCGCCATGACCGCTCTTCGCAAGCTGCGCCTCGTCTTTCACCTGCTGCGCGGCATGGCGATCGTCGCGCTGCGCTTTTCGCACGTGAGCCCCGCGCGGCGCCTCGAGCTCACGCGCCGCTGGTCGCTCAAGCTGCTGCGGATCTGCGGGATGCGCCTCGTCGTCCACAACGATGGGGCGCGTCTCGACGCGGGCGCGCTCGTCGTCGGCAATCACGTGTCGTGGCTCGACATCTACACAGTCAACGCGTGGCGGCCGACGCCGTTCGTGTCGAAGGCCGAGGTGCGGCAGTGGCCGGTGGTCGGCTGGCTGGCCGAGAAGCTCGACACCGTGTTCCTGCAGCGCGAGAAGCGCACCGAGGCGATGCGGGTCATGCACGAGATGGCCGACCGGTTGCGCAACGGCGGCGTGATGTGCGTGTTTCCAGAGGGCACGACGTCGGACGGGCAGGCTCTGTTGCCGTTTCATGCGAACCTGTTCCAGGCTGCGGTGTCGGCCGGCTGCGCGGTGCAGCCGATCTGCCTGATGTACGAGGACGCGCGGCGGCGGCAGTCGGTCGCGCCGGCCTATACGGGCGAGTTGTCGCTCGGCATGTCGCTCGACATGGTGTTGCGCGGCGGCCCGCTCGTCGCGCACCTGTACGTGTGCGAGCCGATTCCGCCGGGTGGTGATCGTCGCACGACGTCCGCGGCCGCGCGCGATGCGATCGCGGCCGCGCTCGAGACGCTGCAGGCGAAGGTCGGCAAGCCGTCGCCCGAGTCGCTCGCGGAACTCGAGAAGCATGCATATCCGGCAACCGAAATCGGCGCCGGCGCGGCGGGCGATGCCGCGGCCGAGGAGCCGGTGCCGGGGCGCGAAGGCTGACGCGTCGTTTCGTTCACGCGCGTCGCCGCGCGTGTCAGTCGCCGCCGGGCGTGCGGCACGCTTCGCATTGCACCTGCGTGACCGTCCGCTGGGCCGGGTCAGCCGTCAGTCGCACGGCCGACAACTGATTTCCCCACACACACCCCGAATCCAGCGCGATGACGTTCTCGCGCAGCATCAGGCCGAGCGCGGCCCAGTGGCCGAACACGACCGTCACGTCTTCGGTGCGGCGGCCCGGCACGTCGAACCACGGCAGGTAGCCGGGCGGCGCGCTGTCGAGGCCGCCGTTCGCCTTGAACTCCATCGCGCCGTCGGGCGTGCAGAAGCGCAGGCGCGTGAGCGCATTGAACGCGACGCGCATCCGGTCGCGTTTTTTCAGGTTCGGGTTCCATTGGTTCGGCTCGTTGCCGTACAGGTTTTGCAGCGTTTCACGCCAGTCGGGCGCGCATAGCGCGCGCTGCAGTTCGTCAGCGAGTTCGAGGGTGAGCGTGACGTCCCATTGCGGCAGTACGCCCGCGTGGACGAGCAGTTTGCCGTCTTCGAAATGGGCGAACGGACGGTGGCGCACCCAGTCGAGCAGCGCGTCGGCGTCGGGTGCGTCGAGGATCTCGCCGATCGTGTCGCCGGGGCGTTCGGTGCGGATGCCCGCTGCAACCGCGAGCAGGTGGAGGTCGTGATTGCCGAGGACGGCAGTTACACGCGGGCCGAGGTCGACCAGCGCGCGCAATGCCGCGAGGGAGGCCGGGCCGCGGTTGACGATGTCGCCGGCGACCCACAGCGGGGTGTCATTAGGGACCGAAAGCTTTTCGAACAATGACTGGAAAGCCGAATGACAGCCTTGGATGTCGCCGATGGCGATGGGGATAGGAAGCATGAGGGGCGGATCGTGACGAATCGGGTGGGCTGAGAAAAAAATCGCACAAACACGCGCATGGCGCAAAGGTCGTTCCACAGCGGGCCGTCCACGGGGTATGGGATTTTTCGTGGCGCCAAAGGCCGGGGCGCTGTATCAAGTTGTTAGCAGCATGGAGTGGGTGCCGGTTCGATTCCTATAATTGATATTTTCGCTCCGAAATTAACATCTCGTGACTTTGCCGGTCATGGCGACCGGTTAAAATGCCGGGCCTGATCGGCCGAGACTTGGCCACTGTGACATGACGAGAAGTGCGATGCGCGTCTGCCAGGCGCGCCGCATATTATTGCTAGAGGAAGTTTCATGATCCTGGTTACCGGCGGCGCGGGTTTTATCGGTGCCAATTTCGTACTTGACTGGATAGCGGCTTCCGGCGAGGCCGTGCTCAATGTCGACAAGCTGACCTATGCGGGCAACCTGCGTACGCTGGCACCGCTGGACGGGAATCCGGATCATGTGTTCGCCCGTGTCGATATCTGCGATCGCTCGGCACTCGATGCGCTGTTTGCCGAGCACAAGCCACGTGCCGTGATTCACTTTGCCGCCGAAAGCCACGTCGACCGCTCGATCCACGGGCCGGCCGATTTCGTGCAGACCAACGTCGTCGGCACGTTCACGCTGCTCGAAGCGGCGCGTGCGCATTGGAACGGCCTGAGCGATACGGACAAGGCGGCATTCCGCTTTCTCCACGTATCGACCGACGAGGTGTTCGGTTCGCTGTCCGCGACCGATCCGCAATTCTCGGAGACGACCGCGTACGCACCGAACAGCCCCTATTCGGCGACGAAGGCAGGCTCCGATCACCTGGTGCGTGCGTATCATCATACGTACGGCCTCCCGACACTCACGACTAACTGCTCGAACAACTACGGCCCGTACCAGTTCCCGGAGAAGCTGATTCCGCTGATGATCGCGAATGCACTCGCGGGCAAGCCGTTGCCGGTCTACGGCGATGGCCAGAACGTACGCGACTGGCTGTACGTCGGCGATCACTGTAGCGCGATCCGCGAAGTGCTCGCGCGCGGCGTGCCGGGCGAGACGTACAACATCGGCGGCTGGAACGAGAAGAAGAACCTCGACGTCGTGCATACGCTGTGCGATCTGCTCGACGCGGCGCGGCCGAAGGCGACGGGTTCTTATCGCGAGCAGATCACCTACGTGAAGGACCGTCCGGGCCACGACCGCCGTTATGCGATCGATGCGCGCAAGCTCGAGCGCGAGCTCGGCTGGAAGCCTGCCGAGACGTTCGAGACGGGGCTCGCGAAGACCGTGCGCTGGTACCTCGACAACCAGGCATGGGTGGACGACGTCGTGTCGGGCGATTACCGCAAGTGGGTTGAAACGAATTACGCGCAACGCACGTGAGGGTCTGATCGATGGCACGTAAAGGCATTATTCTGGCGGGCGGCTCGGGTACGCGGCTATATCCGATTACCTACTCGGTGTCGAAGCAGCTGCTCCCGGTGTACGACAAGCCGATGATTTACTACCCGCTTTCGACGCTAATGCTCGCGGGCATTCGCGACGTGCTGGTCATTTCGACGCCGGCGGATACGCCGCGCTTCCAGGCGTTGCTGGGCGATGGCTCGAAGTGGGGGATGAACCTGCAGTACGCGGTCCAGCCGTCGCCGGACGGGCTCGCGCAGGCGTTCATCATCGGGCGGGACTTCATCGGCAACGATCCGAGCGCGCTCGTGCTCGGCGACAACATCTTCCACGGCAACGATCTCGCCAAGCAGTTGCTCGCGGCCAACGCACGCACCGATAGCGCGACCGTGTTTGCCTATCACGTGCAGGATCCGGAGCGCTACGGCATCGTCGAATTCGACGACCAGATGCATGCGCTGTCGATCGAGGAGAAGCCGCTCCAGCCGCGCTCGCGCTACGCCGTGACCGGCCTCTATTTCTACGGCAACGACGTGTGCGACATTGCTGCCGACATCAAGCCGTCGGCGCGCGGCGAACTCGAAATCACCGACGTCAATTCCCGTTATCTCGCGGCGGGCAAGCTGCGGGTGGAGATCATGGGGCGCGGCTATGCGTGGCTCGATACCGGCACGCACGATTCGCTGATGGAGGCCGCGGCTTTCATCGCGACCTTGCAGAAGCGCCAGGGCCTCGTGGTCGCGTGTCCGGAGGAAATTGCATACCGAATGGGCTGGATCGATGCCGAGCGCCTGCTGGAACTTGCCGCGCCGCTTGCCAAGAACGGGTACGGGCAATATCTGAAGAACCTACTGACGGACAAGATTCTATGGCAATCACGGTAACTTCCACCGCAATTCCAGACGTCAAGTTGATCGAACCCAGGGTCTTTGGTGACGCTCGCGGGTACTTCTTCGAGAGCTTCAACCAGCGGGAATTCCGTGAGCAGGTTGCAGATGTCGAGTTCGTTCAGGACAACGAGTCGCGCTCCGGCAAATCTGTGCTGCGCGGGATGCACTATCAGATCAGCCATGCGCAGGGCAAGCTGGTCCGCGTCGTCGAAGGCGAAGTGTTCGACGTTGCCGTGGATCTGCGCCGTTCGTCTCCGACATTCGGCAAATGGGTCGGCCGCGTACTGTCCGCGGAAAACCACCTGCAGATGTGGGTGCCGGCCGGATTTGCGCACGGCTTCCTCGTGATGTCCGAGACGGCGACGTTTCAGTACAAGACGACCGATTTCTGGTATCCCGAATTCGAGCGCGTGCTGCTGTGGAACGATGCTCAGGTCGGCATCGACTGGCCGCTCGACGGCGATCCGGTGGTCGCACCGAAGGATCTCGCCGGCACCGTCCTGGCGGATCTGGAGACCTACGCATGAAGATTCTCGTGACGGGGGCGAACGGGCAGGTCGGGTGGGAACTCGTCCGCGCGTTGCAGCCGCTGGGTGAAGTGGTCGCCGCGACGCGTGACGTCGTCGATCTCGGCGACGCGGCTGCCGTCGGTACGTATATCGACGCGCTCGCACCCGATCTCGTGGTCAATGCGGCCGCCTATACGGCGGTGGATCGCGCCGAGGACGAGCCCGATGTCGCGTTCGCGATCAACCGCGACGCGGTGGCCTCGCTCGCGCAGGCCGCCCGCAAGCGCGGCGCATTGCTGATTCATTTCTCGACCGACTATGTGTTCGACGGAAGCAAGCGGACGCCGTACGCCGAAAGCGACGACGTGTGCCCGCTGAACGTCTATGGCGCGAGCAAGCTGGCGGGCGAGCAGGCGATCGCCGAAGCCGGTGGCGACTGGCTCGTGTTCCGCACGTCGTGGGTGTACGCGTCGCGCGGGCAGAATTTCCTGCGCACGATGCTCCGGCTGGGGGCGAGTCGCGAGATGCTGTCCGTCGTCAGCGACCAGTTCGGCGCGCCGACGAGCGCGCGCATGATTGCCGAGCTGACTGCGCATGCGGCGGCGAAAGCGCTTGCCGAGCGTCGGGCGGGATCGTTCTCGAGTGGCCTGTATCACATGACCGCGCGAGGCGCGACGACCTGGCACGCGTTTGCCGAAGCCATTTTCGCCGGCGCCAGACGCCTGTCCCCGCAGATCGACCTGTCGATCCGGGAAGTGCAGCCGATCTCCGCGGCCGAATATCCGGCGAAGACCACGCGTCCGACCTTTTCGGTGCTCGACAACACGCGGTTCGACGAGCGTTTCGGATTGCATCGACCGCAGTGGTCGGACGGGCTTGCGCTCGTCCTTGCGGAACTGTTCGATGCCTGATGCCGCCCAGTCCGGGCGGCGCACATCACAATTCATGCCGCGTCGTGCGTGCGGCATGGCCTAGCTAGAGATTGTCATGCGGGAACTCATTCAACCATCACTTCCCATCTGGCGGCATCGTCGCCTGATCCTCCAAATGGCGCGCCGCGAGGTGGTCGGCCGCTACCGCGGCTCGGTACTCGGCCTGCTGTGGTCGTTCTTCAACCCGCTGCTGCTGTTGACCGTCTACACGTTCGTGTTCAGCGTGATCTTCAAGGCGCGCTGGAATACCGGATCCGATTCGAAGACCGAATTCGCCGTCGTGCTGTTCGTCGGAATGATCATGTTCCAGGTGTTCTCGGAAGCCGTGAACCGTGCGCCGTCGCTCATCATCAGTAACGCGAACTACGTGAAGAAGGTCGTGTTTCCGCTTGAGGTGCTGCCGGTCGTCGCGTTGCTCGTCGCGTTGTTCCATGCCGCGATCAGCTTCTGCGTGCTGGTGCTCGCGATGGTCGTGTTGGGCTTTCCCGTACACGCGACGATCCTCTATTTCCCGCTGATCGTGTTGCCGTTCATCCTATTTACCCTCGGTGTCTGCTGGTTCCTGGCGTCGCTGGGCGTGTTCATTCAGGACATCGGGCAGTCGATCGGGCTCGTGACGACGGTGCTGATGTTCCTGACACCGGTGTTCTATCCGGTGAGTTCGCTGCCGGCCCATTACCAGCGTATCGTCGGGATGAATCCGCTCGCGTTCGTCATCGAGCAAAGCCGCAACGTCGTGATCTTTGGAACCGTGCCGAGCTGGACCGGTGTGTTGTTGATGATGGTCATTAGTGTCGGTGTCGCGGCGCTGGGCTACCAATGGTTTAATCGCACGAGGAAAGGATTCGCAGATGTCCTCTGATCTCGCAGTCAGCGTGAAGGATCTGAGCAAGGTCTTTCATATTTACGATAGCCCGCGCGCGCGCCTGTTGCAGATGCTGTTCGGCGCCCGCAAGCAGTACTACCGGGAATTCTGGGCGCTGCGCGACATTTCGTTCGACATCGCACGTGGTGAGACGGTGGGGATCGTCGGTCACAACGGTTCCGGAAAGTCGACGCTGCTCCAGGTGATCTCGGGGACGCTCGCGCCGAGCGCCGGCAACGTCGAAACGAACGGCAAGGTCGCCGCGCTGCTCGAACTCGGGTCGGGCTTCAACCCCGAATTCACCGGCCGCGAGAACGTGATGCTGTACGGCCAGATTCTCGGGATGAGCGAGGAAGAGCTGGAAGAGAAATATCCGGCGATCGTCGATTTCTCCGAAATCGGCGATTTCGTCAACCAGCCGTTGAAGACCTATTCTTCGGGCATGTACGTGCGCTTGGCTTTCTCGGTCGCGATTCACGTCAACCCGGACATCCTGATCGTCGATGAAGCACTGTCGGTTGGCGACGCGCTGTTCCAGGCGAAGTGCATGGCGGTGATGAAGAAGCTGATGGATCGCGGCACGACGCTGCTGTTCGTCAGCCACGATCCGGGCTCGGTGAAGGCGCTGTGCAACCGCGCAATCCTGCTCGATCACGGCAACATGCTGGCCGTCGGCTCGACGGACCATGTGATCGAATCGTATTACTCCTCCTACGTCCGCAAGAAGCAGCACGTAATCGAGGACGCCGATGTGCCGGCGACGCAGATTGCCGAGCTCGATGCCGACCTCAACGACGGTGCGGACGAGTTCCAGAAGCAGGCGGCGTTCCAGCGCCTCCGCAACGGCCGTGCGAGCTTCGTCAACGTTCAGTTGCTGAACGAACAGGGGCGCGTGACGCGCCAGGTCACATACGGCGACACCGTGACGCTGAGAATGGTCGTAAGCGTCGAGGAAGATCTGCCGCTGCTCGCGTTCGGCTATCACCTGCGCGACAAGAACGGTTTCGATATCGCGTATTCGGACACAGGTCTCGAGCATGCGCATTTGTACGACGTGCACGCGGGCGAAGTCCACGTGGTCGACTGGACGTTCAAGGTGTCGCTGCGCGGCGGTGACTACAGCATCAGCGCGGCGACGTCGGTGCCGACGGACCTGAGCATCGGCCAGGTCGACACGTGCGATCATGTGCCGATCGCCGTGCAGTTCAACGTCTCGCGCGGCACCTACCTGCCGCTGTACGGCGCCGTACATTTCGACAACAAAGTCCAGACGCGGCTGTTGTCGAAGACGGTGGCCTGACGCAGCGTCGGCCGGCAGGGGGTCCGGCGCCGGGGCAGGCGTGCGGATCTGCACGAGGAATCAATCAGGAGCGCCCTATGAGACAAAAGCCGGATGGTTTCGCCAATCCGATCTATGTGACGAGACCGATGTTGCCGCCGCTCGGCGAGTTTACGTCGCAGTTGGAAGACATCTGGGACAGCGCGTGGCTGACGAACGGCGGTGCGAAGCACATCGCGCTGGAGGCGGCACTTGCGAAGCGGCTCGGCGCCCGGCACTTCTCGCTGTTCAACAACGGGACGAGTGCGCTACTCGTCGCCTGCCAGGCACTGCGGCTCGCCGGTGAAGTCATCACGACGCCGTTCACGTTTCCCGCGACGCCGCATGTGCTGCACTGGAACAACGTGACGCCGGTGTTCTGCGACATCGACGAGGAAACGCTGACCATCGACCCGGCGGTGGCGGAAGCAATGATCACGCCGCGGACGACGGGTGTGCTCGGCGTGCACGTCTACGGGATGCCGTGCGACGTGAAGGCGTTCGAGCGCATTCGCGAGCAGTACGGCGTGAAGGTGCTCTACGACGGTGCGCACGCGTTCGGCACAGAAATCGATGGCAAGCCGGTCGCCGAGTTCGGTGACGCGACGATGTACAGCTTCCATGCGACGAAGCTGTTTCACTCGGCCGAGGGAGGCGGGCTAGCGATGGCGGACGAAGCGATGAAGCGGCGCGTCGATCTGCTGAAGAATTTCGGAATTCTGAACGAGACCGAAGTCATCATGCCGGGCACTAACGGCAAGATGAACGAAGTGCAGGCGGCACTGGGTCTCGTCAATCTCGCCCATTACGATGCCGAGCATGCCGCGCGGCAGCGTGTTGCAATGGTGTACCAGAGTCGCCTGGACGAGGTTCCCGGCATCAAGTGCTTCCGGCTGCCGCAGAACGTCAGCCACAGCATGCAGTATTTCATCGTGCGCGTGAACCCGCAGGCATGCGGCGTGTCGCGCGACCAGTTGTACGACACGCTGAAGCAGTTCAACGTGTTTTCGCGGCGCTATTTCTACCCGCTTTGCAGCGAGCACAATTGTTACCGCGCGTTGCCGAGCGCTGATCCTGGCCGCCTGCCGGTTGCGACGCGCGTGTCCCGCGAAGTGCTGGCGTTGCCGCTGTACGGCGAGCTCGGGGAAGACGGGGCGAATCGCATCGTCGACATCATTCAATACATCTGCAATGGCAAACAATAATTATTCGACCGGGGATTCGCGGCCGCGTGTCAGCGTTCTCACGACGTCTTACAACTACGGCAGATTCATCGGGGAGACGATTCGGTCGGTACTGTCCCAGACGTACGCGTCATGGGAACTGATCATTGTCGACGACTGTTCGACCGACGATTCCTGGGAGGTCATCCAGCAGTTCGGCGACCCGCGGATTCGCACGGTGCGCCAGGAGCGCAACCAGGGCGCGTGCGCGGCGTACAACACGGCACTGCGGCTCGCGTCCGGCGAATTCATCGCGAGCCTGGATTCCGACGACGTGTTCGTGCCCGAGAAGCTTGCGGTGCAGGTTGCATTCATGGACGCCCATCCGGATGTCGAGATTTGCGGCAGCTTCATGGCGGAGATCGATGCGTCGAGCCAGCCTGTCGCTGCCGACAAATGCTTTTATGCGCCGTGGTTCAATCAGGACCTCGACCTGAATATGCCCGACAGCTGGGTGTGGGAGAACCATCTGTGCCATTCGACTGTGCTGGTCAGGAAGTCCACGCACGACCGGATCGGTTTTTTCCGGGAAGACCTGACTTACTCGCCGGACTGGGATTTCTGGCTGCGTTCGCTCGCCGGCGGCGCCCGGTTTCATGTGATGAAGGACGCGCTCCTTCTTTACCGTGCGCACGGTGGCAACGTTACGCATCGCAATCGCGACGCGTTGATGTGGGAGTATGCGGACATCTCCGGCCGCGTTGTGCATCCGTACCTCGAGCGGATCGAGCGCTTCGACCTGCTCCGCAAGAGCATGGAGTCGTTCATCGGACGCTTCTTCGAGATCGACGGCAACTGGAGGCGGTTTCTGGAGCTGATCGAGATGCTGCGCGTGTACGACCGTCACGAGGACACGTTCAGGATTCCGCCCCATCTGTTCTTCAATGGCGAACTGAGCGCGTTCGTGATGAGACTCGCATCTGGCTGGTCGCCGCAGGCTTTTGCTGCTGTTCGCGAGCGCCTGTCGAAGCAGGGGGGCGAGTACGATGATCCGGCGCCAGCGGCGGACGCGCAGGCGCTCGAGGGCGCCGCGACGTTTCAACTGCTGATTCGCGGCGAGCGCGACCGCGCGCTTGCCGAACTGGATCAGGCGCGTACCGAGCGCGAGCGCGTTGCAGCGGAACTCGAACACGCGAAGGCGGAGCTGCGTGCCGCGGCCGAGCGGGAAGGGCGGCTCGCCGCCAGCTTGGCCGACGCGCAGACGGAACTCGATCGTGTCAGGGGCACCATCTGGGGCAAGGCGGATAATCTGTACCGGCGCCTGAGCCGATAGTCCGTGCACCAGCGAATGAATCAAGCTATCTAACCATGTCGCGATACCAGCATCTTCTGTACTTTGCCCAACGCGTCTACCATCGCCTGCCGCTGAGCCAGGAGGCGAAGTGGCGCGTTCGCAAGGCCATTTCGCCGGTTATCACGTCGTTGCGTCACGGCAAGTCGATTCGTCAGGCGTTGCACTCGGCGGTCCGTCGCGAACAGTTGCTCGACCATGCGCGCGAGTCACGCCTGCAGCACCTGATGCTCGACCTCGCGCAGCGGGGTGTGCGAAACGTCAGCCACATCATTGCGGTGCCGTTCCTCGGAACGGGGGGCGCAGAGAACGTCGCGCTCAATTTCTCGAAAGCGCTGCGCGAGATCCATCCCGACCGTCAGGTCCTGATCGTCGTCGCCGATCGCGATCTGGTCGACGAGCGCGTCGCGCGAATCGACGGCGTGCATGTGGTCGTCCTGCGCGATTTCACGCACGACGATTCGTACGCGCTGAAGCAGGCGCTCCTGTATGACATGTTGCTGGCGATCCGGCCTGCCGTGGTCCACAACATCAACAGCGAAGTCGCCTGGAACGCGGTCATCTCGCAGGGAAGCCGGCTCAAGGAAGTCATGCGTCTGTTCGCCAGCATTTTTGCGTTCCAGTTCGCCGAGGACGGAAAGAGCAAGATCGGCTACGCGGCCTATTTCCTGCAGCCGGGGCTGCCGGCGCTGACCGCGTTGCTGTCCGACAACCAGCGCTTCGTGACCGATGCGCGCGCCGAATACAACCTCGGGCAGCAGGGCGAAAAACTGCACGCGGTGTACAACCCCAGCCGCATGGCGACCGATGGATGGAAGGCACGCGCGCTCGCACGCATCGCGAGCCGCGGACAGGATCTGGCGGGGCAACGCCCGGCGTTTCTGTGGGCGGGGCGGCTCGACAAGGAGAAGCGTGTCGACCTGCTACTGGCGCTCGTGCACGCATGCCCGCACGTCGACTTCTATGTCTATGGCCAGGCGGTCGTGAATGTCAGCGAGCAGCTTCCCGATCTCGCCAATCTGCATCTGATGGGGCCGTTCACGTCTCCGGAAGAGCTTGTGCGCGAACGCGCATACACGGGCTTCATCTTCACGTCGAAGTGGGAAGGCATGCCGAACATCCTGCTCGAGATCGGGACGTTGGGTGTGCCGATCATCGCTCCGTCGGTCGGCGGCGTGGGCGAGCTGATATCGGATTCGACCGGATATCCGCTGTCCGAGAAGCCGGAGGTCGCGGATTATCGCGCGGCGATGGAGTCAGTCATTTCGAATTCGCAGGAAGTCGAAACGCGCGCCCGCGCGCTTGTCGAGCTGATCGACGGGCGCCATACGTGGCAGCGCTTCGTCGAGCATGTCAAGGAGTTGGAAGGTTATGGGATCTGACCGGAAAGAATCGGGCGCTGACGATTCGCGTGATTCGTCGTTGCCGCTCGTATCGGTGGTAATCCCGTGTTTCAATCAGGCACAGTATCTGAACGAATCGATCTCGTCGGTTCGCGACGCGTATCGCGGGCCGCTGGAGATCATCGTCGTCGACGACGGCAGCACGGCACCCAGGACCGACATCCATCTGCGTGCGGCACAAGCGCTGTCGCCCGCGGTGCGGGTGATTTCGCAGCAGAACGCGGGGCTTTCGGGCGCGCGCAACACGGGTATCGCCGCCGCGACCGGCGAATTCGTGCAATTGCTGGATGCGGACGACCTCATCGTTCCCCCGAAGCTCGACCTGCAGGTTGCGCATTTCCAGGTGGCAAATGCGCTCGACGTATCGGTATCCAACTTCCTGCTGTGCGACGATACGCGTTCGGTCTTTTCGAAAAACGATGAAGCGATCGCGCATTCGGCGCTCGACCTGTCTGATTTTCTATACAAATGGGAACGCGGCTTCGCGATTCCGATCCACTGCGCGCTGTTTCGCCGAACCGTGCTGATGGACACGCCGTTCGACACGTCCGCGCGCGCGAAGGAAGACTGGTTGTTCTGGTGCAGCCTGAGCGCGCGCGGCGCGCGCATGGCCTACCTCAACGCACACAATGCGATTTACCGGCAGCATGCGCAAAGCATGCGCCGGTCGTACGTGAAGATGGGAAAGAGCTGGCTGCATGCAGCCGCCAAGATCGACGCGATGGTGTCCGCGCGCGAACCGGCGTTTTTCGAATCCGCGGTCGACTGGTTCGAGAATTTCTATCGGAAGCATCCGGCGTACGTCGAGGAAATCGCGCAGTTGCGCAGTCATGTGCATGAAACCGCATCGAGTGCAGCCGCGCCGCCGGTCGCTCCCGCCGATCTGCACGCGCAGAAGCTTGCGCAACTGCAGGCTGCCATCGCGAAGATGCCGACGTCGTCAGCACCGCTGATCAGCGTCGTGATTCCGGCATACAACCATTTCGACTACATCGACGGCTGCCTGCTGTCCGTGATCGAACAGCGGGACGTCGCATTCGAGATCATCTGCGTCGATGACCGTTCTCCCGATGCACGCACGACTGCCCTGCTGTGTGCGCTGCAGGGCAGTCACCCCAACGTGCGGATCGTCCTCAACGTCGAAAACAAGGGTATTTCGCGCACGCAGAACGAAGCGGTCGAACAGGCGGCCGGAGAGTACATCGCGTTCGTCGATTGCGACGACGCACTGGCGCCAGGCGCGCTGTCCCGCGTCGCGCAGGTACTGGCGCAGGGGCAACCGTGCGACTATTTGTTCACCGACCGGTTCGACATCGATGAAAGCGGCGACGAGATCCGGCGTGCAGATTACGGCGGCTATCCGACCATTGCGTTCAGGAACGACGCGAGCATCAAGGACGATCTGCTCGACGGCATGGTCGCGTCGCATCTGAAGGTGATTCGGCGCAGCGCGTATCTGCAGTCCGGCGGGTCGGTCGATGCCTATTCCGGCATCCAGGACTGGGAACTGGCGCTGAAGATTGCGGAGTTCGGCCGCTTCCGGTATCTGCACGAGCCGCTCTATCGGCACCGGATCCATACGCGGTCCGTCACGTCGTCGGACAGTGTCGGCCAGTTCAGGAGGACCAATATTGTCCGACGGCAGTTTGCCAGCAGATGGCTTTACGACGGGCGCGAACGAACCGGGCCGGTCACGCGTTTTTCGAGCGACGCGAAGTCGATGCCGTCGATCGAACAACTGAAGGAGGCGTGGCGGCAGGGACGTCAATGCGAGATGTTCGTTGCCGCGGATGCGCCGCCACCTGTGCTCAATTTTCTGCGGGAATTCAATTCGTACTTCGATCGCATCGTGTGGGCGAGCGCCGAAACCTATGCGGGCCTGCTCGGGTATGTGGAGTCTGGCGTGATGGTGGCACCGGGGCAGGCGTAGCGCGACCGGCCTGAGCGGGCCGGCGCGCTGTGTAGCTTACGCCGGCCGCTTTACCATCGGCGCAGCCGGGTTGCCGACCACGGTCGTACCCGGCGGCACGTCCTTGGTCACGACGGCGCCCATGCCGACTACCGCGCCCTTGCCGATCGTCAGCGGTTTGTCGGGCGTTCCCTGCTTCAACACTGCACCGGTGCCGATATAGGCATCGTCTTCGATCACGATCCGGCCGTTACAGGCGACGCGCGGCGCGAACGTGACGAAATCACCGATCACGCAATCGTGAGCAACGTAACTGTAGATATTGCACTGGAAATGCCGGCCGATTCGGATATCCGACGTGCACATCGAAAAATCGCAGAAGACTGCACCTTCGCCGGCCTCGACGTTATCGAGCGATACATGCGTGCCGGCTGACAGCGAACCGAACGCGAGGCCTTCGCTTTCGCAGCGCCGGGCCAGTGCACGTCGGGCGGCAGATGAACCGAGCGACACGACGACCGCACGATCGCGGTGTTCCGGCGAGATGAGCGCATCGAAGGAAATGACTTCAACGCCATTCTGGACGGTGCCGATTTCCGACGGCGTGTCGGAGACGAAGACGATTCCGGATGCCGATCCGACACCGGCTCGGGCCAGATGTTGTCGTGCCAGCGGCAGAATCTCGCGCCCGAACCCGCCGCAGCCGTAAATAGCGATTCGCTTCATCATTCACTCCGGTCTGAATGGGGGCAGTCTAACGGTAGCGGCGCACGACGGACAACCTCATTGGCGGGCGACCTCATTATGCGGGGCGCGGCCGCGGCCGGCGCGTTGCAGGGGCTGGCCTCGGCCCGTCGGTTACTTCCTCGTAAACGGCCGCATGATCGCCCGCAGCAGCGGGCCGAGCACCGGAATCCGATGCAGGCGCAGATACGCACGATAGACGATGAAAATGCGTGCGCGCTGAAACGCGACCCACTGGTTCGCGTATTGCCGCAGTTCGACAGACTCGCTTCTGAGGACGTCGGCTTCGCGTGCATGGGCGAGCAGCTTCGCCCGTGCGTCCGCGAGTTCGCGCCTCAAGCGACGCAGTTCTTCCTGGTTTTCCGCGGATGAAGCAATCTGGCCGGCGGGCGCTTGGGCAGGCGGGTGGGATTCTTGATGGGAGGCATTCATACCGAATATCCGCTGAATGTTTGCGACGTACTGTGCGTCGCCATGCTTGTCGTGAACGTAGTCGGACGCACACTTCGACAGCGCTCTGAGCAGATCGGGTTGGGCGTACAGGTGCTCGATGGCTTCGCGATACGCGTCAACGGCTTCGCCGAGGTCGTTCGATGCCTCGATGAGGATGCCGGTCTCGCCGTCGAGCACGGCTTCGCCGATACCGCCGATGTTCGGCGCGATGACCGGGAGCCCCGAGCCCATCGCTTCGAGAATGACGTTCGGCAATCCGTCGAACCACGACGTATAGACGAGCGCGTCGTACTCGTGCAGCGGAAGATCCGCAAACGCCGAAAACGGCCCCTTGTAACTTGCACCGGCCAGGTCGACTTCGAATCCCGGCGTGATGCCGCCGTACAGGTCGAGGGTGATGCCGGTGCCGCTTTGCGCGAAGTATTTCGACAGCGCGACGGCCAGTTGCGGCCGTTTCTGGCCATCCAGCCGCGACGCCCACAGCAGGCGACGACGTGGTGCCGCGTGGAGCGTCGGTTCCTTGACGCCGTGCAGCAGCGCGGGGAGGTTGTTCCAGCAGGACGCGCTGGCGCCGAAGATGAATTCGTCGTCGACGACCGTCTGTCCGTTGTCGGTGACGATCCGCGTGATGTGCTGGATATTGTTCGTCAGGAACTCGACCGCGCCGCCCGAGATGATCGAGACGTCGTCTTCGTAGACACGCGTGTCGCAGAACCGGTAGTACGTGACGTCGCGTCCGCTGAACTGTGCGAAATGGCGGCTCAGCATGCGATGCGAAAACACGCATGCGCGAACATGCAGCCGGGCGTCCGGCGCCGCGGCGCGAATCACGCGTGCGGTGATGCGATCGCGCTGGCGGTCGTCGAGCTTCTTGCCGAGCACCGCAACGTCGACGAAGATCGCCGTGTCAGGCAGCCGCGACAGCCACGCGTGCTTCTCCATCGGCTCGCCGGACAGCACGAGGATGCGCTTCGACGCGCCGCATGCCAGCAGGCCGTTCATCACGTCGAGAATGTAGCGCTCCGCGCCGCCGGCGGGCAGGAAAGGGATCAGGAACACGTCCGTGATCGGGCCGGCGTCGCGAATGGCCTCGCACATCTCGTAGTAGACCGCGGACGGTTCGGGCGTCGACCACATCGCGCTCGTCTGGCTGCCGTGCCGCAGCGAGAGCGTGTCGACGGCCGGGTCGATCCGGTTGGCTGCCTCGGTCATGTCCGACAGCAGCCGGCTGCCGAGAAACTTCTGCTTGACGTCGTACCATGGCGGCAGCATGCGTTCGCCGGCGCGATACGCACGATAGTCGTCCGCGAACACGCGCAGGTAAGTGGCAGGGTCGAACAGGTCGGTATCCGGCGTTTCGAGCTCGACGCTCTGGTTGCGCGCGGTAGCCATGATGCTCTGCTGGCGCTGGCGATAGTAAAGAACGGTGTCGGGGATGTAGTGCGCCTTCATCCCGAGTGCGATCGCACACGAATTGAAGTGCCAGTCCTCGAATGCGTGGCCGCGTTGCGTGTCGCAGTGAACGTACTTGAGGCGATCGAACGTCGATCGATGGAAGAACACGCGCGACACGTACGGATGGATGTCCGCAAGCAGGAACGGCATCAGGTCCGCTTCGCCGTATTCGGTAATGAAGTACATTGAACCGAATGCGATCAGGTACTGCGGGAACAGCAGCGCATCGTTGCCGTACTGCTTTGCGGCGGCCAGCGCTTCGACGAAGAAGTTGAACGATACGAGATCGTCGGCATCGGCCGTGGCGAAATATTCGCCTTGCGCGATCTCGCAGCCGGAGTTTCTGCTCAGACCCAGCGAGCGGTTCGACACCTCGATCGTCTGGACTCCGTCGAAACTGGAGAGGTCAGCCGCCGCGATGACGGATCGGGTCGCTTCGTTCGGGTTATCAAGGACGACGACAATTTCCAGGGTGATACCGCGGGCTCTTGCGAAGTCTGCCGCTTCAGCCAGGGACCGGAGCGTCCGGTTGATGATGCCGCCCTCATTGTGAGCGTTGAGAATCACCGAAATATCAAACATAAGGTGCAGCTGCCGGGATGCGTATCGAGGTGACGCATTATATACAGAAGCATTTGGCGTTTCGGCGCCGGCCGGAGCTTGTCGGAGTGAAGCCGCGGGCCCCTGCCTTGTGGCCCTTTTTTCTACCGGAATGCCCGTGGGGCGCGCTGCCACGGCATAATTGCTACAAATGGCAATCCCGGTTGCGCGCGCAAGCGTGGCTGCGCACACTGGCGAATGCACCTCCGCGTCAAACGTTAACGATAGTCAGCACGTGACATCTCCTCCGCAAGCATTCTCTCGCTCCGCGCATTCCGTCGACGAAGTCCTGTCGATTTCCATCGTGACGTACCACCCCGACGAGGCGCTCCTCGCCCGTACGTTCTCCAGTCTCCGCGCGGCGTGTGCGCGTCTCCAGGCCGCGCGCGGCGGCAGCGCGATCAGCGTGTGCGTGGTCGATAACGGCGGCTTGCCGGATCTCGCGGCGGAACTCGCCGCGTTCGGGCAGGCCGACATCGTGTGCAGCGTGCTGTCCGGACACGGCAACGTCGGCTACGGACGCGGGCACAATCTCGCGATCGAAGCGGCGCGCAGCCGCTATCACCTGATCCTGAACCCCGACATCGACCTCGAGCCGGATGCGCTCGTGCGGGCGCTCGATTTTCTCGATACGCATCCCGAAGCAGGCTTGCTGTCGCCGCGCATCGGCGACGATTCGGGCCGGATCCAGTATCTGTGCCGCCGCTATCCGGCGCTGGTGGATCTCGTAGTCAGGGGCTTCCTGCCGCCAGCCCTGCGCCCGCCGTTCGAGCGCCGGCTGGCCAGCTACGAGATGCGCGACCGCATCAACGAAACGGACGTCGTGTGGGATCCGCCGATCGTCAGCGGCTGCTTCATGCTGTTCCGTACTGATGTGCTCGCGCGCCTGCAGGGCTTCGATCCGCGCTATTTCCTGTACTTCGAGGATTACGACCTCAGCTTGCGGACCGGCAAGTGCGCGCGTACCGTCTACGTGCCGCTCGCGCGCGTGATCCACCACGGCGGCGGCGCGTCCCGCAAGGGTTCCGCGCATATCCGCATGTTCGCGGCCTCGGCGTTCAAGTTCTACAACCGTTTCGGCTGGAGGCTTTGGTGACCCGCATCGTCGTGACGGGCGCGAACGGCTTTGTCGGCCGCGCGGTTTGCCGGCTGGCGCTCGCGGCAGGACATACGGTCACGGCGCTGGTGCGCCGTCCCGGTGGGTGCGTCGATGGGGTTCGCGAATGGGTGCACGACGCGCCGGATTTCGCCGGCCTCGCGGACGCGTGGCCGGCCGATCTCGACGCCGACTGCGTGATCCACCTGGCTGCGCGCGTTCACGTGATGCGCGACGAGTCGCCCGATCCGGATGCCGCGTTCGAGGCGACCAACGTCGCGGGGACGCTGCGCGTGGCCGAGGCGGCGCGCGTGCACGGCGCCCGCCGCTTCGTGTTTGCCAGCAGCATCAAGGCGGTCGGCGAGGGCGATTGCGGCGTGCCGCTCGCGGAAGACGTGGCGCCCGCGCCGCAGGATCCATACGGGCGTTCGAAATGGCGCGCGGAACAGGCGCTTGCGCAATTGGGGGCGCGCGCGGGTATCGATGTGGTCGTCGTCCGTCCGCCGCTCGTCTACGGCCCCGGCGTGCGCGCGAACTTCCTGCGGATGATGGACGCCGTGTCGCGAGGGCTGCCGCTTCCGCTGGGCGCGATCGCGGCGCGTCGCAGCCTCGTCTACGTCGACAATCTCGCGGATGCGCTGCTGCGCTGCGCGATCGATCCACGCGCGGCTGGGGAATGCTTCCACGTCGCCGACGACGATGCGCCGTCGGTCACGGGTCTGTTATGTCTGGTCGGCGACGCACTCGGCAAGCCGGCGCGCCTGCTGGCGGTCCCGCCGGCCATGCTGCGTGCCGTCGGCAGGCTGACCGGCAGTAGCGCTGCGGTCGACCGTCTGACCGGCAGCCTACAGCTCGATACAGGTCGGATCGGGCGTGTGCTGGGCTGGCAACCACCGTATACGACACGGGAAGGCCTCGAAGCGACCGCCGCATGGTATCGTTCGCGCGATACACAACAATAGCCGACATGCATTTCCCGATATCCACGTGGCCTGGTGTGATTGCGGTGGCGCTGGTCGCCGCCATCGCGTCAACGGCGATCTTGCGCGTACTGCTCACGACCGGCCTCGCATGGCGCCTTGCCACGGACATTCCGAACGATCGTTCGCTCCATACGCTGCCGACACCGCGCGTCGGCGGATGGGGCATCGTGCCCGTGTGCGTTATCGCGCTGCTGGCGCTTGCGCCGGCGTTGTGGCTGATCGCTGCCGCTGCCGCCGGGCTGGCCGCGATGTCGCAAATCGACGATCGGCGCGGGTTGCCCGCCCGCGTACGCTTCTCGGCTCATCTTGCGGCAGTGGTTGCGCTGATCGTCGCCTATCCAGTCGAGGCGCCCTGGTGGCTGCTCGTCGGCGTCGGCTTCGTGATGGTCTGGCTGACGAACCTGTACAACTTCATGGACGGCGCCGATGGCCTCGCGGGCGGTATGGCCCTGTTTGGCTTCGGGGCATACGCGATCGCGGCGCTGACCGGTGCGAACCCGTCGCCGGAGCTCGCTGTGGCTGGCGCGGGCATAGCCGGTGCGGCGCTCGGCTTCCTGTTCCTCAACTTCCATCCGGCCCGTCTGTTTCTCGGCGACGCAGGTTCGATCCCGCTCGGATTTCTGGCCGGCGCGCTCGGCTACTGGGGATGGCGTACCGATGTCTGGCCGATCTGGTTTCCGGCGCTGGTGTTCGCCCCCTTTATTGCTGACGCATCTGTAACACTTTTGAGACGTCTGTTACGTGGAGAGAGGTTCTGGCAGGCCCATCGGGAGCATTATTATCAAAGGATGGTCCGCTCAGGGGTAGGTCACCGCCGGACCGCGCTATATTGGTACCTCATCATGCTCGCAGGCATAATCGTCGCCGTGTGGGCAAAGGACCGCCCTGAACAGCAGCAATGGCTATTGTTTATTGCATGGTATGGCGTCCTCGCATGCATCGGATGGGTAATCGACGTGCGCTGGCGCCGATTTCAGTCGGCCGCCGAAAATAACTCTTGAGGTTTCCCGCCGATGTTGCGATCCAAAGCATCATGGCTTTCGCTGAGTGCTTTCCTGTTTGACGTGACGGCGGTTGCTGCCGCATGGTTGTTCGCCTATCTCGTCCGATTCAACGGAAGCGTTCCGCCTGATTTCCTGGGCGGCGCGCTGACGGCGCTTGTCTGGGTATTGCCGGTCTATGCGTTGATGTTCCACGTGTTCGGCTTGTACCGTGGGCTGTGGGTATTCGCGAGCCTCCCAGACCTTGTGCGAATCTCGAAAGCGGTAATCGGCGGCGGTGTGATTGTGATGATTGGGGCTGTGATGTTCCAGCCGTCACCGATCATCCCGCGCTCGGTACTGCTCGTCTCGCCGCTGATGTTGTTCCTCGCGATGGGGGGCGCGCGCGCGTTGTATCGTGCGACGAAGGAGTTCTACCTGTACGGCGGGCTGGTCGGGCAGGGCAAGCCAGTGCTCGTGCTGGGTGCCGGTACAGCAGGCGCGAGCCTGGCGCGCGAGCTCTCGCGTTCGGGCGAGTGGCGCCTCGTCGGTCTGCTCGACGACGACGTCACCAAGCAGGGCCGCGAGATCTACGGTTACAAGGTGCTTGGCTCATTCAACGACCTGAAGCATTGGACCGACGCGATGAAGGTCGAATACGCGATTATCGCGATTCCGTCGGCGTCCGTCGAAACGCAGCGCCGGGTAGCGACGCTATGCGTGCGTGCCGGTGTGAAGGCGATGGTGCTGCCGTCGCTGACCGCGCTGATGCCGGGGCAGGGTTTTTTGTCCCAAGTGCGTAATATCGACCTCGAGGATCTGCTCGGCCGAGATGCAGTGACGATCGACACGCCGCACGTCGAGGCGCTGCTGCGCGGCCGTGTCGTGATGGTAACGGGCGCGGGCGGCTCGATTGGCTCGGAGCTGTGTCGGCAGATTCTCCGTTTCGCACCTGCGCAACTGGTCGCGTTCGACCTATCCGAATATGCGATGTACCGGCTCGCCGAGGAACTGCGGGAACGCTTCCCCGACCAGCCGGTGATACCGATCATCGGCGACGCAAAGGATTCGCTATTGCTGGATCAGGTGATGTCGCGTTACGCGCCGCATATCGTATTCCACGCGGCGGCATACAAGCACGTACCCCTGATGGAAGAGCACAACGCATGGCAGGCGCTGCGCAATAACGTGCTTGGCACGTATCGCGTCGCGCGTTCGGCGATCCGCCACGACGTGCGCCACTTTGTGCTGATCTCGACCGACAAGGCCGTCAATCCGACCAATGTGATGGGTGCGAGCAAGCGTCTCGCCGAGATGGCTTGCCAAGCGTTGCAACAGACGAGTGCACGCACGCAGTTCGAGACGGTGCGTTTCGGCAACGTACTCGGTAGCGCAGGCAGCGTGATTCCGAAGTTCCAGCAGCAGATATCAAAAGGTGGCCCGGTGACGGTCACACATCCGGAGATCACGCGCTTCTTCATGACGATTCCTGAGGCGTCGCAACTCGTACTGCAAGCGTCGAGCATGGGGCGCGGCGGCGAGATCTTCATTCTCGACATGGGTGAGCCCGTCAAGATCGTCGATCTCGCACGTGATCTGATCCGCCTATACGGATTCTCGGAGGGGCAGATTCGGATCGAGTTCTCGGGTCTGCGACCTGGCGAGAAGCTCTACGAGGAACTGCTTGCGGACGATGAGACGACCACTCGTACACCGCATCCAAAGCTGCGAATAGCTCAAGCACGAGAAGTGGCGGACCATCTGCTTGATGAACTATTGCCGTGGCTGATGCAGCACCGCGTTCTGAGCGATGACGAGGTTAGGCGGGATTTGCGGCGTTGGGTGCCGGAATATCAGACGGCCGTTGTTCCTGTACTGCAGAGCGTGCCGACGGCGATGCGAGCAGTATCGAACGAATGACAGCCATCTTGCTGACCGCGACGCCGCAGCCTCAAGCCAGAGCGGCACCACTGGTGAGTTGATATGCTCGTGTGCCGCGAATATAGGCGGCTTCATGAAGCATATCCGATCTGGCCAAACGACCTCTTCGAATAGATATGCCGCCGGGACGGTAAGCCAAGCGCCGGCCCGGCAGACCAGCTTACTCCACCGTCACCGACTTCGCGAGGTTGCGCGGCTTGTCGACATCGGTGCCGCGCGCGCACGCGGTGTGATA
>NZ_QTPW01000033.1:0-86056 GCF_003857965.1 Burkholderia sp. Bp9031 | reverse complement strand
CGGATCGCCGCCGACAGCCCGGCGGGGCCGCCGCCGACGATCACGACGTCGTATTCCATCGATTCGCGCGGGCCGTATTGCTCGATGAGGCTTGCGGGGGTCATTGGCGTTCCTCTAACCGTTAGAATGCTTTTATTCGGGAGCGTATTGTCTGCGAAACAAAACGCTTGCCGCAACAGCATGCGAATAGATTGGCACGATCGTTCTATTTTATGTGCTAGGGTTATGCTGCGCAGGACAGGGCGCCCGTCGCGGCGAAACGACATCGAAAGGGGATGTGCAATGGGTCGATCGATCAATCTGGAAGGCAAGGTCGCGCTGGTTACGGGTGCATCGAGCGGCCTCGGGCAGCGCTTTGCGCAGGTGCTGTCGCAGGCCGGCGCGAAAGTCGTGCTCGCGAGCCGCCGCGTCGAGCGCCTGAAGGAGCTGCGTGCGGAGATCGAGGCGGCGGGCGGTGCCGCGCACGTCGTGTCGCTCGACGTCACCGACGTGCAGAGCATCAAGGCGGCCATCGCGCACGCGGAGACTGAGGCCGGCACGATCGACATCCTCGTGAACAATTCGGGCGTCTCGACGATGCAGAAGCTCGTCGACGTGACGCCGGCCGATTTCGAATTCGTGTTCGACACCAACACGCGCGGCGCATTCTTCGTCGCGCAGGAGGTCGCGAAGCGGATGATCATGCGTGCGAACGGCAACGGCAAGCCGCCGTACCGGATCATCAACATCGCGTCGGTGGCCGGTCTGCGCGTGTTCCCGCAGATCGGGCTGTATGCGATGAGCAAGTCGGCGGTCGTGCAGATGACGCGTGCGATGGCGCTCGAATGGGGCCGCCACGGGATCAACGTCAACGCGATCTGTCCGGGCTATATCGATACCGAAATCAATCATTACTTGTGGGAAACCGAGCAGGGCCAGAAGCTGCAGTCGATGCTGCCGCGCCGGCGCGTCGGCAAGCCGCAGGATCTCGACGGGCTGTTGTTGCTGCTCGCGGCCGACGAGTCGCAGTTCATCAATGGCTCGATTATCTCCGCCGACGACGGCTTCGGCCTCGCCTGAGTGGATGACATTCAGCAACAAAGAAGACTGCGATGAGCGAATATTCCCCCGTATTTGAAATGTCGATGCCGATCCGCTGGGGCGACATGGACGCGTTCGGCCACGTGAACAACACGGTCTATTTCCGCTACATGGAACAGGCCCGGATCTCGTGGTTCGAGGAACTCGGCATCGCGGGCGGCAACGGCGAGGGGCAGGGGCCCGTGATCGTCACGGCGTCGATGGAGTTCCTGAAGCAACTGCACTATCCGGGCGACGTGATCGCGAAGATGTCGGCCGCGAAGCCGGGTCGCAGCAGCTTCGACACCGGTTTCGAGCTGACGCGCGCGGACGATCCGCAACACGTCTATGCGCGCGGCAATGCACGCTGCGTGTGGGTCGACTATGCGCTCGGCAAGTCGGTGCCGCTGCCGCAACTGCTGCGCGATACGATCGAGCGTGCGCTCGCGGCGAAGATCGACTGAGCGCCGCGGCATCGGACCCGGCGCGCGGGCGCCGGTGTGCCGCCATTTCCTGATGATCCCCCCGAATCGGCCGCGTCATGCGGCCGATTGCCATTGCGGGGCGCGTGTTACTGGCCGAGCAGGCGCTGCAGCAGCTCCGGCGTATTGTTCGTGCCGTACTTGCGCATCAGCCGCGCGCGGTAGATGTCGACCGTGCGCGAACTGATATCGAGCACGCGTCCGATCTGCTTGCTGGTCTTGCCGGTCGCGAGCTGCGCGGCGATCTCGCGTTCGCGCGGCGTCAATTCGACAGCGACGCGGCGCGTCGCGCTCAGGTCTTCGAAGGTCCAGACGCCGGCCGCGAGCGGCGCGGTGCGGTCGAGTGCGCGGCCCGTCACGTGGCACCAGAACAGCTCGCCGTCGGCCCGTTTCATGATTCTGTCATCGGCGTAGGTGCCGTTCGCGATCATCACGCGCGAAATGCGTTCGCCGATGCGCTGGAATTCGTCCGGCGACGGATAGAGCACCTCGTATGACTTTCCGATCAGGTCAGCCCGCGTGCAGCGGAAGATCGACGCGAGCGCGTCGTTGCAGTCCTCGATCACGCGGTCGCGCGACATTACGAGGCCGAGTGGCGCGAGGTGGAAGGCAGTCTGGTAATCGAGAGCGGGCATGGCGCGGGCAAGCGGAGGCAAATGCTTATGTATTTTTGCGTATTGTGCCGTATCTGCGCCGCATCGTACCCTTTCGGGCATCTCGCGGCGGTTTGTCGCGATATAAAAACAGCGCGCTTCGACGCAGGGTTCGCCGTGCATGCATAGAATGAGGCGGCGGGCTTGCGGCCCAATGGGCGCGTGAACCGGTTTTGCTGGTTTCCATAGAGGAAGGGACATACAGATGAACAAAGTCTATCCCAGCGCGGCTGCCGCGCTGGAAGGGATCGTCCGCGACGGACAGACCTTCGCGGTGGGCGGCTTCGGCCTGTGCGGGATTCCCGAGGCGCTGATCGCCGCGCTGCGCGATTCCGCCGTCAAGGGCATCACCTGCATCAGCAACAATGCGGGCGTCGACGGCTTCGGTCTCGGCCTGCTGCTGGAAACGCGCCAGATCAAGAAGATGATCTCGTCGTACGTCGGCGAGAACAAGGAGTTCGAGCGCCAGTACCTGGCCGGCGAACTCGAGCTCGAATTCACGCCGCAGGGCACGCTCGCCGAGAAGCTGCGCGCGGGCGGCGCCGGCATCCCCGCCTTTTTCACGAACACGGGCTACGGCACAGTGATCGCGGAAGGCAAGGAAACGCGCCAGTTCGGCGATCGCCACTACGTGCTGGAGCCGTCGCTGACGGCCGACGTCGCGCTCGTGAAGGCGTGGAAGGCCGACAAGTCCGGCAACCTGATCTATCGCCGCACCGCGCGCAACTTCAACCCGATGTGTGCGATGGCGGGCAAGATCACCGTGGCGGAAGTCGAGGAGATCGTCGAGAACGGCACGCTCGATCCGGACCAGGTCCACACGCCGGGCATCTTCGTGCAGCGCATCGTGCTGAACGCGACGCCCGAGAAACGCATCGAACAACGCGTCGTACGCGCGAAAGGAGACTGACATGGCCTGGAATCGTGACCAGATGGCCGCGCGCGCGGCGAAGGAACTGCAGGACGGCTTCTACGTGAACCTCGGCATCGGCCTGCCGACGCTCGTCGCGAACCACGTGCCGGAGGGCGTCGAGGTGTGGCTGCAGTCGGAGAACGGCCTGCTCGGCATCGGTCCGTCGCCGACCGAGGACGAAGTCGACGCCGACCTGATCAACGCCGGCAAGCAGACCGTCACGACGCTGCCGGGCTCGTCGATCTTCTCGTCGGCCGATTCGTTCGCGATGATTCGCGGCGGCCACATCAACCTCGCGATCCTCGGCGCGATGCAGGTCAGCAAGCAGGGCGACCTCGCGAACTGGATGATCCCGGGCAAGATGATCAAGGGCATGGGCGGCGCGATGGATCTCGTCGCGGGCGTCAAGCGCGTCGTCGTGCTGATGGAGCACGTCGCGAAGGGCGACCAACACAAGATTCTCGACGAATGCAACCTGCCGCTGACGGGCGTCGGCGTGGTCGACCTGATCATCACCGATCTCGGCGTGATCGAAGTAACGCCGGACGGCCTGAAGGTGCTCGAGCTCGCCGACGGCGTGAGCGCGGAAGAGATCCAGGCGAAGACGGGCGCACCGCTCGACGTGAGCGCGGTCGCCTGAGGGCCGTCGTCCCGCATCTCTCGACGCCCCGCGTTCCGTCAGGAGCGCGGGGCGTTTTGTCATGGCTGCGTCATGCGATCGCGCCGCCGCCGTCGATCAGCACCGTCGAACCGGTCGCATAAGGCGTTGTCGCCAGATACACGATCGCATTCGCTATGTCCTCCGGTTGGCCGACGTGGCGTGCCGGAAGGCGCTGGGCGGCGCCGGCGTACATCGCGTCGCGTGCATCGGGCGCGAGCTTGTTCCACAGCGGCGTCGCGACCAGGCCCGGCGATACGGTATTCACCCGCACGGGCGCCAGCTCGAGAGCAAGGCCGCGGGCGAGCGCCTCGAGCGCCGCGTTGATCGCACCCTGCAGCACCGACGATGCGTTCGGCCGTACGCTGAGGTAACCCGACACGAAGGTCAGCGAACCGCCGGGTGCGATATCGATCGAGCGGGCGACGCGGTATGCGCCCCAGAACTTGCTGTCCATCGCGGCCTGCGCGTCGGCAAGCGGCAGTGCGCGGATCGGGCCCGTGGCTGTCTTCGCGGCCGAAATCACGACGTGGTCGAACTGGCCGGCACGCGCGCAGAACGCATCGACGGCCGCCGTATCGGTGATGTCGAGCGCTTCGGTACGCATGTGGCCGCCTGCCGTGATACCCGCGCCTGCCCTGGCCGGGTCGCGCGACGCGATCGTCACGACGGCGCCACGTTGTGCGAATGCTTGCGCGGTGGCGGCGCCGATGCCGGAGCTGCCACCGACGACGAGGACTTTCTTTCCGTTGAGCGGATCATTCATGATGGTCTTCCCGAAGTGATGAGCGGGGTGGAAGCCGGTCAGATCGTTTCGGCTTCGCGCAGCGTCGACCGGCTGCGCAACGCAAAGCGGGCGATGTCGTCCTTGCGCATGAAGGCCACGCCTGGATGCGAGCGTGCATAGTGCAGGAATGCGTCCCACGCGCGGACCATCTGCGGAGTGCCGCTGATCCGGTCGTGCGCGCTGATCGACATCAATCTGCGCCGCTGCCCGGCTTCCGCGTACAACTGGTCGAAATCCAGCTTGATCTGCTCGAGAAACATCGTCGGCGAGTAGTTGCGGCCTTCGATCAGCAGGATGTCGTTGTTGCGCAGCGTGTACGGGACGACCGCGAAATCTCGGCCGTCGACGGTCTCGATGAAGGGCTCGTCGCGACTGACGTCGTCGATGTGGTACACGTAGCCGAGCTCCTGCAGCAGCGACAGCGTATGCGGGCCGCGCCGCAGCCAGTTGCAGTTGTAGCCGATCGGGCGCCGTCCCGTCGCCGCTTCGACCATGTCGCGGGCTTCGGTGAGGAAGCGGCGCTCGTCGTCGCGGTTCATCGCGAATTGCGACCGCCATGTCGGTCCGTGCGCGGCCGCTTCGTGGCCGCGCGACACGATCTCGCGTGCGAGTTCGGGGTGCCGGCGAGCGGCTTCTCCGATCATGTGCGACGTGACTTTCACGCCGTGCCGGTCCCACAGGTCGAGAAGGCGTGGAATCCCTTCACGATAGCCATACGCGAACCACGTGGCCGACGCCAGGTCGACCGGCACCGACGGTGGAAATTCGACGGACGGGAACGGACTGTCCGCGCCCTTGGACGGTTGTCCACCGGCTTCGAACTGCATCGAGATCGAGATGACGAGCCGCATATCGTCCGGCCAGAACCCGCCGGCGTCCATCCTTGCGGGATCCGGTATCGGCGCAGCCGTTGCCGGCCGGGAGGCGCCCGCGGCCATCGCGATGCTGGCCGCCAGCCCGGCACTCGCCTGGGCAAGAAACGTGCGGCGCGCCGGATGCGTCGCCGAATCGTAGTCGCTGTGAGTCATCGTCTCCTCCGTCACCCGACGAGCCCGAGCTGGCGCATCAGCGTCAGGTTGTCCTCGATGTGCCAGTTTTCCGCGATCCGGCCGTGATCGATCCGGTAGATGTCGGTCGCGATGAAGTCGACCGTCTGCCCGTTTCCGGTCGTTCCATTGAAAGTGCCGGTGAAATGCCCGCGAAAATGCAGGTGCATGACGACACGATCGCCCGCGACGATCATCTGTTCGATGTTGCAATGCAGGTCCGGGATGGCTGCGCGCATGGTTCTGGATGCCGCGAGCGGTCCCGGTACGCCCTGTGCGCGGCCGGCCGGCAGCGTTCGATCGATGAAATCGGCGGCGAGCGCCGTGCGGGCGAGGGCGGCATCGCCCGTATCCCAGAACGTGCCATACCGACGTGCGGCGAGGATTTGCGCGCGTGCCTGCGCGGCCGGCACGTCGGCCGCGACGGTCAGGCTCTGCGGCTCGACGAGGTCGGCGGCGCGGGATGCGGCAGGCGACAGCATAACGACGCAGGCCGCCGCAGCGATGACGCGGGCGATTGGGCGAGCGACCGAAGGAAGGTGGATCGACATGGTTTCGGGTGTCCTGTGAATGGCGCCGAGCGACGACGCGGAACAGGTATGGTAGGTTTCCGTTTGCAACGCAAATACGGGATAAAAACGAATGAATTATTCGAAAAATGGAAAGGATTGGCGAGGCGCGGTGCCGCGATGCTGATCGATGATCTCCCGGCGCTCGATACCTTTGCGAGAATCGTGTCGGCTGGCAGCCTGTCTGCGGCGGCGCGCGAGCTGGACTTGTCGCTGTCCGTCGTCAGCAAGCGGCTCGCGCATCTGGAATCGCAGCTCGGCGTGCGTCTGCTGCACCGGACGACACGGCAGCAAACGCTGACCGACGACGGCGCGCAGTTCCATGCGCAGGTGCTGCGCATCCTGGCCGAGGTCGATCGCGCCGAAACGCTGATGAGCGACCGCCGCGGCACGGTCAGCGGCATGCTGCGCCTGACGGCGCCCGGCGAGCTCGGCCGCCTGCGGATCGCGCCGCTCGTCGCGGCGTTTCAGCGTCAACATCCGGAGTTGACCGTGCAGCTGATGCTGACCGACACGATCGTCGATTTGCTCGCGCAGGATATCGACATTGCCGTGCGGATCGGCAGGCTCGCCGATTCGACGATGATCGCGCGCGAACTGGCGCCGAATCATCGCGTGCTTTGCGCGTCGTCGAGCTATCTTGCCGTGCACGGGCTGCCGGCCCATCCTGCCGAGCTTCGTGCACATCGATGCATCGTGATGGGCGACCAGCCGCGGACGGAGTGGCGGTTCAAAGGTGTGCAGGGTGCGGTGACGGTCGAGGTGACGGCCGCGCTGCTGACGAACGATGGCGGTGCGGCTCGTACGTTGGCGCTGGAGGGTGCCGGCATTGCGCTGAAGTCGATCTGGGACGTCGGTGCCGATCTCGAGGCCGGTCGGCTTGTCCGCGTGCTGCCGGCGTTCGCGGCGCCCGCGGCACCGCTTCATGCCGTCTATCCCGGCGGTCGTCACGTGCCGTTGCGCGTGCGCGCATTCGTCGATTTCCTGCGCGAGCAATTGCGCGACGCGTGGCGCCTCGGCGCGTGAGCCGTTGCGAACGATGCGCCGGATGACCACCGGCGCGTGACGCCCCGCCGTTACGAAGCGGTTTACAATCGTTTGCATCAGGCGGCGCAAGCGTTGCCCGCCGCGCCGCCCACGTTCGACAGGATGCCAACGATGCCAACAACTTCAACGAATCCTCCGCTTCCCCGTCAGCGACGCGTGCAGTGTGCGAGCGCCGCCGGCCTTCATCATGTCGCCTACACCGAATGGGGCGACCCCGCCAATTCGCGCGTGCTGGTCTGCGTGCACGGCCTGACCCGCTCGGGGCGCGACTTCGACCGGCTCGCCGCCGCGCTGTCCGATACGTATCGCGTCGTGTGCCCCGACGTCGTCGGGCGAGGCCGCTCCGACTGGCTCGCCGATCCGCGGCATTACGCGATTCCGCAATATGTGGCCGACATGGTCACGCTGATCGCGCGGCTCGACGTCGAGTCGGTCGACTGGTTCGGCACGTCGATGGGCGGGCTGATTGGCATGGCGTTCGCGGGGCTCCCTGGTTCGCCGCTGCGCCGGATGATCGTCAACGACGTCGGCCCGCGCATCGAACCCGATTCGCTGACGCGCATCGGCGAATACCTCGGCGTGCAGCCGCGCTTCGCGACCGAGCAGGAGGGCGTCGACTATCTGACGTCGCTGTCGCTGCCGTTCGGTGCGTTGACCGGCGACGAATGGCGCGAGATCAACGGGCCGTTGCTGCGCGAGTTGCCCGACGGCGGCTGGACGATGCGCTACGATCCGCGCATCGCCGAGCCGTTCAAGGCGACGACGCCCGAACTGGCCGCGCTCGGCGAAGCCGCGCTGTGGCGCGCGATCGAGACGACCGATGCGTCGCTGCTGGTCGTGCGCGGCGCCGAGTCGGACCTGCTGTCGCGCGAGACCGTCGCCGAGATGGTGCGCCGCGGCCGGCATGTGGCGCAGGCGGAAATTCCCGGCACGGGGCACGCACCGGCATTCCTGAGCGCCGACCAGATTGCGCTCGCACGGCGGTTTTTCGTCGAAGGCGACGCATAAACGCGTCATAATGTATGGTTCGGCGACATGCGGGCCGCGTCGTCGCCGATTCTTCACCCATTCAAACGACCGGAACATTCCATGGCAGTCATTCGTCACCACGTCGGGGCCCGTCTCTCCGAAACCGCGATCCACAACGGTACCGTGTATCTGGCCGGCCAGATCGCCGAAGACACCACCCAGGACATCAAGGGCCAGACGCGCGAAGTGCTCGGCCACATCGACCGCCTGCTCGCCGAAGCGAACAGCGACAAGGCGCATCTGCTGTCGGTGCAGATCTACATTTCGGATCTTGCGAACTTCGAAGGCATGAATGCGGAGTGGGACGCGTGGGTCGCGCAGGGCAACACGCCGCCGCGTGCCACCGTCGAGGCGAAGCTCGCGGATCCGGCGCTGCTCGTCGAGATCGTCGTCGTCGCCGCGCAGCGGAGCTGAGCGAAGCATCACGATGACCGCAATACGCCAGGCAGTGCGATGACCGAGTCCGTTTCCGCTTCTTCCGTCGCGGCGCCGTCGTTCGATGACGTGCTCGCGTTCGTTCGCGAGCGGGCCGGCGACGCGCGCCTGTCGTCGGGCGAACTGCTCGCCGATCACTCCGCGGGCACGGCGGCGATCATGCGCACGCTGAACGTCGATCCGCATGCAATGCAGGCGGCCGCGCTGTTCGTGCTGACGCCGCACTTGAACGACCCCGAACGGGAGCTGACCGAACGGTTCGGCGAAGAGGTCGCGCGGCTCGTGTCCGATGTGCGCAAGCTGCTGCGGCTCGGTACCGTCAGCCTGCGCGCCGCGCAGAACGCGATGCCCGACGCCGGGCGCGACGCCGCGGAGGAGCGGCGTACGCAGATCGAGGCGCTGCGCAAGATGCTGCTCGCGTTCGCGCAGGACATCCGCGTGGTGCTGATCCGCCTGGCGTCGCGGCTGCAGTCGCTGCGCTACTACGCGGCGGCGAAGGTCGATCCGCCGCCCGACGTCGCGCGCGAGACGCTCGAGATCTATGCGCCGCTTGCGAACCGTCTCGGCATCTGGCAACTGAAGTGGGAGCTCGAGGACCTCGCGTTCCGCTTCGAGGATCCGGTCACCTACAAGCGCATCGCGAGGCTGCTCGACGAGAAACGCGTCGAACGCGAGGCGTACGTCGCACAAGCGATCGAGCGGCTCCAGCACGAACTGGCGGAAGCGCACATCCCGGCCGACGTGAGCGGGCGGCCGAAGCATATCTACAGCATCTGGCGCAAGATGCGCGGCAAGGAACTCGACTTCTCCGAGCTGTACGACGTGCGTGCGTTCCGCGTGATCGTGCCGGACATCAAGGATTGCTACGCGGTGCTCGGCATCGTGCATCACCTGTGGCAACCGGTGCCGAAGGAATTCGACGACTACATTTCGCGCCCGAAGCCGAACGGTTACAAGTCACTGCATACGGTCGTGATCGGCGACGACGGGCGTGCGTTCGAAGTGCAGATCCGCACACAGGAAATGCACCGCTTCGCCGAGTACGGCGTCGCCGCGCACTGGCGCTACAAGGAAGCGGGCGCGCGCGGCTATGGCGGCCAGTTCTCGGCGAGCGACAAGTACGACGAGAAGATCGCGTGGCTGCGCCAACTGCTCGCATGGAAGGACGACGTCGAGGACGGCACCGAAGTATCGGGTGACCAGGCATGGGCCCAGTTGCGCGAGACGTCGCTCGACGACGACCACATCTACGTGCTGACGCCGCAGGCGCGCGTGATTGCGCTGCCGCAGGGCGCGACGCCGGTCGATTTCGCGTATCACCTGCACAGCGAGCTCGGCCATCGCTGCCGCGGCGCGCGCGTCGATGGCGTGATGGTGCCGCTGAACACGTCGCTCGCGAACGGTCAGACGGTCGAGATCGTCGCGGTGAAGGAGGGTGGACCGTCGCGCGACTGGCTGAACCCGCAGCTTGGCTATCTGAAGAGCCCGCGCGCGCGACAGAAGGTGCGGGCGTGGTTCAACTCGATCGAGCAGGAAGAGAACATCGCGCATGGTCGCGCGCTCGTCGAAAAGACGCTGCAGCGCGAGGGCAAGACGTCGGTCAACCTCGACAACCTCGCCGCGAAGCTCGGCTTCAAGTCACCCGAGGAACTGTTCTCGGTCGTCGGCAAGGAAGAGTTCAGCCTGCGCAACGTCGAGCACGCGCTGTCCGATGCGCCGCCGCCCGAGCATGCGCCCGAGGCTCCCGCCGATTTCGAGAAGCGCAGCAGCGGGGCAAGTGTCGCGCACGGCGCGTCGACCGGCGTGCTGGTGGTCGGCGTCGATGCGCTGCTGACCCAGCTCGCGCGTTGCTGTCGTCCGGCACCGCCCGACCCGATCAGCGGATTCGTGACGCGCGGCAAGGGAATGTCGATTCACCGCAGCGACTGTCCGACATTCCGGCGGATGGCCGAACGGGCGCCGGAGCGCGTGCTGCAGACGACCTGGTCGGCCGACGTGCTGGGTGGGCGCGGCGTGTCCGTCTATCCGGTCGACCTGATGATCGAGGCGAGCGACCGGCAAGGCTTGCTGCGCGACATCTCCGAAGTGTTCGCGCGCGAGAAGATGAACGTGGTGGGCGTGAAGACGCAAAGCCGCCGCAATGCGGCCTTCATGCAGTTCACGGTCGAGGTGTCGAATTCCGCGCAAGTGCAGCGGGCATGCACGCTGCTCGGCGAGGTGCCGGGCGTCGTGCGGGCGGGGCGCAAGGCATGACGTTCCCATAATGGGGCGGGAGCCGGATCATTTTGCTGCGACTGCATAAAAACGCTTGCCAAGTCATCGGTAGCCCCATATAATCTTAGCTTCTCTAGGCTCGTAGCTCAGCTGGTTAGAGCACCACCTTGACATGGTGGGGGTCGTTGGTTCGAGTCCAATCGAGCCTACCAACGAATTGAGAATGCCCGGTTTCCGGGTGTTTGATGCAGTAAATAACTCAACGCGAACAAGGCGAATACGGTTATGTCACCGCGAACGTTGACCGAAACCTTTTCGGAGCGACGCTAGTCGAGGAACGTTTTCGCCCTTTCAGTTTGAGTGAAGTATCGAATGCGGCCCCTCGAAAGCGGGGCCGCATTTTTTTTGTCGCGGAATTTTCGCGCGTGACTTTTACATCGCGTGCTTGGTTTGCCGCCCACTGTCGGCATCACGGAGATTGCTATGGTTTCGATACGCTTGCCTGACGGCTCAGTTCGACAATACGAGCATCCGGTGACAGTTGCCGAGGTTGCGGCCTCGATCGGTCCCGGCCTTGCGAAGGCTGCGCTTGGTGGCAAGCTCGACGGTGAACTCGTCGATACGTCCACGGTCATCGATCGCGACGCATCGCTCGCGATCGTCACGGACAAGGATGCCGACGGTCTCGACATCGTCCGTCACTCGACCGCGCACTTGCTCGCGTACGCGGTGAAGGAACTGTATCCGGATGCGCAGGTGACGATCGGTCCCGTGATCGATAACGGCTTCTACTACGACTTCTCGTATAACCGCCCGTTTACGCCTGAAGATCTGGAAAAGATCGAAAGGCGCATGCAGGAACTCGCGAAGAAGGACGAGCCGGTCACGCGCCGCGTCGTGTCGCGCGACGAGGCGGCCGGCTATTTCCGCAGCCTCGGCGAGAAGTACAAGGCCGAGATCATCGAATCGATTCCGCAAAGCGACGAAATCAAGCTGTACTCGCACGGCGGCTTCACCGACCTGTGCCGCGGCCCGCACGTGCCGTCGACCGGCAAGCTGAAGGTCTTCAAGCTGATGAAGGTGGCGGGTGCGTACTGGCGCGGCGACTCGAAGAACGAGCAGTTGCAGCGCATCTACGGCACGGCCTGGACGAAGAAGGAAGACCAGGATCAGTACCTGCACATGCTCGAGGAAGCGGAAAAGCGCGACCACCGCAAGCTCGGCAAGCAACTGGACCTGTTCCACATGCAGGAAGAGTCGCCGGGCATGGTGTTCTGGCATCCGAAGGGCTGGGCGCTGTGGCAGCAGGTCGAGCAGTACATGCGCCGCCGCGTGAACGATGCCGGCTACCTCGAGATCAAGACGCCGATGATCATGGACCGCTCGCTGTGGGAGGCGTCGGGCCACTGGCAGAACTACCGCGAGAACATGTTCACGACGGAGTCGGAGAAGCGCGACTACGCGATCAAGCCGATGAACTGTCCGGGTCACGTTCAGGTGTTCAAGCACGGCCTGCGCTCGTACCGCGACCTGCCGCTGCGCTACGCGGAATTCGGTTCGTGCCATCGCAACGAGGCATCGGGTGCGCTGCATGGCCTGATGCGCGTGCGCGGCTTCGTGCAGGACGATGCGCACATCTTCTGTACGGAAGAGCAGTTCATCGCCGAGTCGATCGCGTTCAATACGCTGGCGATGAGCGTGTACAAGGATTTCGGGTTCGAGCACATCGACATCAAGCTGTCGTTGCGCCCCGACCAGCGTGCGGGCACGGACGAAACGTGGGATCGCGCCGAGCAGGGCCTGCGCGACGCGCTGACGGCGTGCGGCCTGTCGTGGGAAGAGCTGCCGGGCGAAGGTGCGTTCTATGGTCCGAAGATCGAATACCACATCAAGGATGCGCTCGGCCGTTCGTGGCAGTGCGGCACGCTGCAGCTCGACATGGTGTTGCCGGAGCGTCTCGGTGCCGAGTACGTCGCGGAAGACAACAGCCGCCGCCGGCCGGTGATGCTGCACCGTGCGATCGTCGGTTCGATGGAGCGATTCCTCGGTATTCTGATCGAGCACCATGCCGGTGCGATGCCGGTCTGGCTCGCGCCGTTCCAGGCAGTTGTGCTCAATATCGCCGAAAGTCAGGCGGAATATGCACAATCTCTGGCCCAAACGTTGCAAAAACAAGGGGTTAGAGTGGCGGCCGATTTGCGCAACGAGAAGATTAGTTATAAAATACGCGAGCACACGCTGGAAAAGGTGCCTTATCTCCTCGTCGTGGGTGATAAGGAGCGTGATGCGCAAACGGTAGCCGTGCGTGCCCGTGGCGGCGTCGATCTTGGCGTTATGCCGATCGAAGCCTTCGTTGAGCGTCTGCAGGAAGACCTGCGCTCGTTCAAGTAACCGCCCTGGCAGCGCGGCTCGTTTTTTTAATTTTTAGAGGAAACGTAACATCGCTACTGATAAGTCGTCGCATCGCATCAACGGTGAAATCACTGCGCCGGAAGTGCGTCTGGTCGGGATCGAGAACGAACCGCTCGGTATCGTAAAACTCACTGATGCTTTCCGTAAATCGGAAGAGTTGGATGTTGACCTGGTGGAAATCGCGCCGCAAGCGGTTCCGCCGGTCTGCCGTCTGATGGACTATGGCAAGTTCAAGTATCAGGAGTCCAAGAAGCAGCACGAAGCGAAGCTGAAGCAGAAGGTCATCCAGGTGAAGGAAGTCAAGTTCCGCCCGGGTACCGATGACGGTGACTACAACGTCAAGCTTCGCAACCTCGTGCGCTTCCTCGAAGAGGGCGACAAGACGAAGATCACGTTGCGTTTCCGCGGCCGCGAAATGGCTCACCAGGAGATCGGCATGCGGATGCTTGAGCGTCTGCGCACGGATCTCGAGGAAGTCGGCCAGGTCGAGCAGATGCCGAAGATGGAAGGGCGCCAGATGATCATGGTGCTCTCGCCGAAGAAAAAGAAGTAACGGGTCCGCGCGCCACGCGCGCAGGTTCGAAAGTGGTTCGGTGCGTTGCCCGGTCAGGGCGGCGCGCCAACAATGACGGCGGCTGCGCAAGCGGTTCGCCGTACACAAGTGGACTGGGTTTCGAAGGGCGGGTCAAGGGCGCAAGCCAACCGCACACCCATCGCCATCAAATAAACTGGAGTTGTTCGTCATGCCTAAGATGAAGACCAAGAAGAGTGCTGCAAAGCGCTTCGTGGTGCGTCCGGGCGGCACCGTCAAGCGCGGTCAAGCCTTCAAGCGTCACATCCTGACCAAGAAAACCACGAAGAACAAGCGTCACCTGCGCGGCGCAACGGCAGTTCATGATTCCGATCTGAACTCCGTCCGCGCGATGCTGCCGTTCGCGTAACCCCTCAACTGATACTCTAAGGAGAGAAACATGCCTCGAGTCAAACGTGGGGTAACCGCACGGGCCCGCCACAAGAAGATCATCAACCTGGCCAAGGGTTATCGCGGCCGTCGCAATAACGTCTACCGCATCGCCAAGCAGGCGGTGATGCGCGCTGGTCAGTACGCGTACCGCGATCGCCGCAACAAGAAGCGTGTGTTCCGCGCACTGTGGATCACGCGTATCAACGCGGCAGTCCGCCAGCACGACATGACCTACAGCGTGTTCATCAACGGCCTGAAGAAGGCGTCGATCGAACTCGACCGTAAGGTCCTGGCCGACATGGCGGTGTTCGACAAGGCTGCTTTTGCTGCGATCGTCAAGCAGGTGAAAGCCGCCGTTGCAGCCTAATTGCGAAATTAGCACTGCGTGGTGAGTTGCAGCGATGTTCCGGTAGTCTCGGCCGCTGCAGCGAAAACGGGGCTCTTCCGAGCCCCTTTTTTGTTTGGTGAGCAGTTTTGCTTGCCAAGACCGAATGACGTTGGAAATGATGGGATCTATGGATCTGGACCAGATTGTCGCCGACGCGCAGCAGTCCTTCGAACAGGCTGCCGACATCACCACGCTCGAAAACGAGAAAGCACGATTTCTCGGCAAGTCGGGTGCGCTGACCGAGTTGCTCAAGGGCCTCGGCAAGCTCGATCCCGAAGCACGCAAGACCGAAGGCGCACGCATCAACGTCGTGAAGCAGCAGGTTGAAGCCGCGCTGACCGCTCGCCGCCAGGCGCTCGCCGACGCGCTGTTGAACCAGCGCCTCGCCGCCGAGGCGATCGACGTCACGTTGCCGGGCCGCGGCGCCGGTGCAGGCAGCCTGCACCCCGTGATGCGCACGTGGGAGCGCGTCGAACAGATTTTCCGCTCGATCGGCTTCGACGTGGCCGACGGTCCCGAAATCGAGACCGACTGGTACAACTTCACGTCGCTGAACAGCCCGGAGAACCATCCGGCGCGTTCGATGCAGGACACCTTCTACGTCGAAGGCAAGGATGCCGACGGCCGCCAGCTGCTGCTGCGCACGCACACGAGCCCGATGCAGGTGCGTTACGCGCGCATGAACCGTCCGCCGATCAAGGTGATCGCGCCGGGCCGTACGTATCGCGTCGACAGCGATGCGACCCACTCGCCGATGTTCAATCAGGTCGAGGGGCTGTGGATCGACGAAAACATCAGCTTCGCCGACCTCAAGGGCGTCTATACCGACTTCCTGAAGAAATTCTTCGAGCGCGACGACATCCTCGTGCGCTTCCGTCCGTCGTATTTCCCGTTCACGGAACCGTCGGCCGAGATCGACATGATGTTCGAGCACGGCAAGAACGCCGGCAAATGGCTCGAGATCTCGGGCTCGGGGCAGGTGCATCCGACCGTGATCCGCAACATGGGCCTCGATCCCGAGCGCTACATCGGCTTTGCGTTCGGCAGCGGCCTCGAGCGCCTGACGATGCTGCGCTACGGCGTGCAGGATCTCCGGCTGTTCTTCGAGAACGATCTGCGTTTCCTGCGCCAGTTCGCATAACGCACGCGCCGCGCCGACATGTGCCCGCGCACGCCCCGCCGGACGTTTCCGACGGGGCCCGGGCGTCGATCTAACCTGTTTCGAACGTAGACATCCATGCAATTCCCTGAATCCTGGTTGAGAACCTTTGTCGACCCGCAGCTGACGACCGACGAACTGTCGCACGCGCTGACGATGGCGGGGCTCGAAGTCGAATCGCTGAGCAAGGCTGCGCCGCCGACGTCGAAGATCGTCGTCGGGCGCGTGCTCGAAGTCGTCAAGCATCCGGATGCGGACAAGCTCAATGTCTGCCAGGTCGACGCCGGCACCGGCGCGACGCTGAATATCGTGTGCGGCGCACCGAACGTGTCGCCCGGCATCAAGGTGCCGGTCGCGCTGGTCGGCGCGGAACTGCCGCCGGCAGAAGAGGGCGGCAAGCCTTTCGCGATCAAGCTGTCGAAGCTGCGCGGCGTGGAGAGCCAGGGGATGCTGTGCTCGGCGCGCGAGTTGAAGCTGTCCGAGGACCACAGCGGCCTGCTGATCCTGCCGGAAGACACGCCGATCGGCCAGGACATCCGTGACACGCTCAATCTCGACGACACGATCTTCGAAATCAAGCTGACGCCGAACAAGGCCGACTGCCTGTCGGTATTCGGCATCGCGCGCGAGACGGCCGCGATCACCGGCGCGCCGCTGACGCCGGTCGATATCCGTCCGGTGCGCGTCGAGCTCGACGAGACGCTGCCCGTGCGCATCGCCGCCCCTGATCTGTGCGGCCGCTTCTCGGGCCGCGTGATCCGCGGCGTGAACGCGCACGCGAAGACGCCGCAATGGATGGTCGAGCGCCTTGATCGCTCGGGCCAGCGCAGCGTGTCGGCGCTCGTCGACATCTCGAACTACGTGATGTTCGAGCTCGGCCGTCCGTCGCACGTGTTCGACCTGGACAAGATCCACGGCGGCATCGAGGTGCGCTGGGGCAAGCGCGGCGAGTCGCTGAAGCTGCTGAACGGCAACACGGTCGAACTCGACGAAACGGTCGGCGTGATTGCGGACGACCGTCAGGTCGAAAGCCTCGCGGGCATCATGGGCGGTGACAGCACGGCCGTCACGCTCGACACGACGAACATCTACCTGGAGGCCGCGTTCTGGTGGCCGGACAGCATCCGTGGTCGCGCACGCAAGTACAACTTCTCGACCGATGCGGCTCATCGCTTCGAGCGCGGCGTCGACTATGCGACGACCGTCGAGCACGTCGAGCGCATTACCCAACTGATTCTCGAGATCTGCGGCGGCAAGGCCGGCCCGGTCGACGATCAGGCGGTGAACCTGCCACAGCGCGCACCGGTGAAGATGCGCGTGTCGCGCGCGAACCGCATCATTGGCGTGAAGATCGACGCCGACGAGATCGCGAACATCTTCACGCGCCTCGGCCTGCCGTTCGAGCGTGACGACGACGCATTCCTGGTCACGCCGCCGTCGCACCGCTTCGACATTGAGATCGAGGAAGACCTGATTGAGGAAGTCGCGCGCATTTACGGCTTCGAGAAGATTCCGGCGCGTCCGCCGGTCGCGACGAGCGAGATGCGCGCAACCAACGAGACGCAACGTTCGATCCATGACATCCGTCATGCGCTCGCGGCGCGCGACTATGCGGAAACGGTCAACTTCAGCTTCGTCGATGCGGAATGGGAGCACGATTTCGCTGGCAACGACAACCCGATCCGCCTGCTGAACCCGATCGCGAGCCAGCTGTCGGTGATGCGCACGACGCTGTTCGGCAGCCTGATCTCGGTGCTGCGCCACAACCTGAACCGTCGCGCGGATCGCGTGCGTGTGTTCGAGGCGGGTCGCGTGTTCCTCGCCGATCCGTCGGTGAAGGCCGGCGAACTGACCGTCGAAGGCTACACGCAGCCGAAGCGTGTCGGCGCGCTCGCGTACGGCCCGGCGGTCGACGAGCAGTGGGGCGTGGCGACCCGCCCGGTCGATTTCTTCGACGTGAAGGGCGATCTCGAGGCGCTGCTCGCGCCGGCCGCCGCACGCTTCGTGAAGGCCGAACATCCGGCCCTCCATCCGGGTCGCAGCGCGCGCATCGAAGTCGATGGCCGCGCGGTCGGCTGGATCGGCGAGCTGCATCCGCGCCTGATGCAGAAGTACGAGCTGCCGCACGCGCCCGTGATGTTCGAAATCGACGCGGACGCGCTGATCGCGCGTGCGTTGCCGGCACCGACCGACGTGTCGAAATTCCCGCCGGTACGGCGCGATATCGCGGTCGTGGTCGATCAGGCGGTCGAGGTTCAGGCACTTTTCGACGAAATGAAGAAGGCACTGGCAGAAGACGCCTGCCGATTCGTTCAGAAGGTTGTACTCTTCGACGAATTTCGTGCAAAATCAAATACTTCCGGTGGCCTTGCCGCGCACGAGAAGAGCCTTGCCTTCCGCGTGACGCTGCAGGATGCGGCTGGCACGCTACAGGACGAGGTCGTCGATCAGGCGATCCAGACGCTGGTCGAGCGGATGGCGCGTGCCGGTGCTCGTCTGCGCGGCTAAGGAGAAGGGCCGCCCGTTCGCGGGTGGCTTTTCCCTATCGTAAGTTTTGGTTTAACGCGCTGTATGGCAGATATGAACGACATGACCTCGAGTGAATTCGAAGCCCTCCTGACGGCGCAACGCAGCGCCATGAACCGCGACGCTTCGGCGCCGGCGTCCGCCGAGACGCCGACGCTGACGAAAGCGGAACTGGCGGAGCTGTTGTTCGACAGTGTCGGGCTGAACAAGCGTGAAGCGAAGGACATGGTCGAGGCGTTTTTCGAAGTGATCCGCGACGCGCTCGAAAACGGTGAAAGCGTCAAGCTGTCGGGGTTCGGCAACTTCCAACTGCGCGACAAGCCGCAGCGTCCGGGCCGCAACCCGAAGACGGGCGAGGCGATTCCGATCGCGGCCCGCCGGGTGGTAACCTTCCACGCGAGCCAGAAGCTGAAGGCGCTGGTCGAAAACGGCACGGAGTAACGCCCCGCGCCGACGTCTCCGCGCGACCGCCGCGCACCCTTTACCGACGGTTAACCGACGATGACCACTACGGTTGAGAAAGTCGTCCTGCCTCCGATTCCCGCGAAGCGCTACTTCACGATCGGTGAAGTCAGTGAACTATGCGGGGTCAAGCCGCATGTGCTGCGTTACTGGGAACAGGAATTTACGCAGTTGCGGCCGGTGAAGCGGCGTGGCAATCGCCGGTACTACCAGCACCACGAAGTGCTGCTGATCCGTCGGATTCGCGAGTTGCTGTATGAACAGGGCTTCACGATCAACGGGGCGCGCAACCGGCTCGATTCGCCGGGCGGCGAACGCGCTGCCCCCGCACCGGACGAATCCGACGTACCGGCCACCGATGTGCGGGCGCCTGGCAAGCCGGGTGCGACGGTCGACGTGATCGCGTTGCGACAGGCGCTTCTTGATGTAATCGACGGACTGAAGCACGACTGAGTGCGACCTCGAATCGGCAAAAAGCCCGGTTGGCGAAATGAAGTGCCACCGGGCTTTTTCATGCATGCGGGTTCGCGATATCAGCGAGACGCGAGCGGATTCGGCTTGCCCATGTCGACGACCAGCGTGCCGTCCGGCAGCATCCGCACCGAGCCCTGCGCGACCTGGCTGCGGTAGTCGTACAGGTCGAAACGCATCGGGCCGGTTTCGGCCGAGTTCCGGATCAGCGCGCGCACGTTCAGTTCGAGCACGTTGAACATCTTCATGTCGCCGCCTTCCATCCACATGTAACTCGATGCGTCGATCTGCGGCCGCTTTGGCACGGGTGCGTCGGTGGCGCGCCGGAACGTGAGGCGCAGTCCGTCGCGTTCGACCGTCGCCTGGCCGAGCTTGCCGTTCAGCATCGGCGGCGGAAATACGGTGTATTGGTCGAGCACGAGCGTGTCGCCGCGCAGTCGCGCGCCGCGGCGCTGCAGCGGTGTCAGCGACGCGAGCTCGATGCCGAGCGAGCGCAGCAGCTTTGCCTGCGGGATGCCGAGTACCGACACCTGCGACGGCTTGAACGCGAGGTGCCGGTCGTCGAGTACCGACAGCGAGCCCTTCATGTCGGTCGGCAGCCACACGCCGGGCACGTGATTCCAGAGCTTGATGCCGCCCTGGACGCGCAGGTCCTGCCCATCCGCGCTCAATTGCAGGTCGTTCAGCGAGCGCGGCGAATAGTCGAGCAGATAGTTGTTGAAGAGCGCCGACATCGCCTTCCACGATTCGACGACCGTGCCGCCGAGAATGCGGATGTCGTACTGGTTCGGATCGTCGAGGTCGACCGGTTCGCCGGGTCGTTTCGCGACGAGCTGCACGTCGAGATCCTCGACATGGAAGCCGATGTCGCCGGACAGGTTGAAGTCGACGTTGTGCAGATGGATCGTCGGGTTGCGGTTCGACACGTGCCGCTCGTTGAACGGCGTGGTCGACGAGCGCCGTATGGAGACTTTCTGCATGCCGGGCTGCGCGGCGCCGGCTGCGAGCGCAAACGCTTCCCAGTGCTGGCGCGAGTCGCGCAACGCATTCTGCTGCGCGGCGAGGAAGCTGTCGTTCAGGCGAGCGGCCGCATTGCCGAGCGCGGCGCCGCTCGCGGGGCCCGCATACGACGGCATCCGGATTGCCATCGCGCCGCTTTCGTCGAAATTGAAATAGCCGGCCGATACCTGATCGCGATAGTGGTACAGGTCGAACACAAAATTCTGGTCGCGTTTCGTTGGGTCGACCGGGGCGATCAGGATGTCGGCGTTCATTGGCATCGAGCGCATGAACTTCACGTCGCCGCCGCGAATGTACATCGACTGTTGCGGCGCATTCGCGGGGAGTGTGAAGCCGGCGTGCGAGCCGTCGTCGAGCGTCAGGTCGAGGCCGGCCGGCGTCACGCGCAGCGCTGTGATCCTGATCTTCAGTCGCGGCGGCGGCATCAGCTTGTCGACCGACATTACGAGGTCATCGCCCGCGAGCCGCGCGATCGGCGTCTCGACCTTCAGCAGGTCGGCCATTTTCACGTTGGCCGCGCGCATCACCGGCTGTGCATTGATGCCCGATACGCGCACGCCGGTCGGATGGAACACGAGCTGGCTGCCGTCGCGAATCGCGAGCGTGCCGGTCAGCGAGAACGGCACCCAGCCGTCGCGCTGCATCTCGCCTTGCAGATGGATCACGCCGTCGCCGGCCGATACCGCGAGCTTGCGCAGCGGTGCGTTACGGTAACCGAAGATGTAGGTATTGAAGAGTGCGGTCAGCTTCGCGTTGTCGAGCGTGACCGTGCCGTCGTGCACGTCGATCTCGAAGCTCGTCGGATCGTCGAACACGATCGGTGCGCCGGCCTGCGTCGGCACGAGTGTCGCGGACAACTGGTGGATGAAGAAGCCGAGATTGTTGACGATGCGGAAATCGACATCGCGCAGAAACGTCATCGCACCGTTCTGGCCCGAGTCGCGCAGCGTGAACGGGCGCGGCTGCGTGAGGCTGATCGACGCGAGCGACGGTACGGTGCGGGCGATCTGCTGTTCACGGGCGAGGCGTTCGGCTTTGGCGCGCTCGATCTTCGTCGAGGCGACCGAGGCGTTGCCGTCGCGCTGCGCAGCCGGTTCCGCGCAGCCGGCGCAGAGCAGCGCGAGCGCGAGCGTGCCGCAGCCGAGCGCACGGGAGGTGCCGTGTGAGACCGAGGCGGCCGCGCGTCGCGGGCCGGCCATCCAGTCGAAAATTGCCAAAGGCGTGCGATGGCCGCGCCGGACCGCATTCCGCATCGTCTGTCTCCATGTCTTGTCGTGATCGACGACGGCGCGCGGCCGATGCACGGCGCGGATGTCGATGCCGTGCAGTGTGGCATAGCCCGCTAGAGCGGCGTTACCAAACAGCGGTGGTCCGGGCAATGCCGGTCGGTGCACGACAGGACAATGGATTCACGGTGGCGGGGCGCCGAGATCAAACGGTCGTTTGGTTTTGCGGTCGAGGCTGACGCCACGCACTGCGCCGATCGGCAAATCCGGCGTCGGCATGGGCTGACGCGGGTTTCCGTGCCGGATGAAGGGCGCGTTCGATTCGGGGCGCAGGCGACTGCGCGGCGACGGACATGGTTTCGCTATCGCCGCCTGCCCGGCCAATCAGACCAGCATGCGTTGCCGGATCGCATTCTGCGTCGTCTGGTCCAGCTGCAGGCCGTTATCGATGTACGACGTCATCGAGCCGTACGACGTGACGACCTGATCGAATGCCGCTTGCAGATAGGCGGTCTGCGCGCTTTGCAGCGCGGCCATCATGTCGGCCGCGTCCTGCCCGCCGCTCTTCTGCGCTTGCGCGACATAGGCGGTGATTTCCGACGCGCTGTAGACGTTGGTCAGCAGATAGTCGGCGAAAATCGTGTGCCGCGGAACGCCGAGGATCGTGTGCAGAATGGCCGTCGCCCAGCCGGTGCGATCCTTGCCGGCCGTGCAGTGAACGATCAGGTTGCCGCCGGATGCGGCAAAGCCGGCGAATAGCGAGTGGTAACTCGTCCGTGCCGTTTCCGACGTCACGAACGCCCGATACATGCTTTGCATGAAGGCCGAGGCAGTCGTGCCGCTGGTCGGAAGCGGGCCGAGATTGGCGGTGCCGAGCACGTTGAGGTTCTGCCAGGTGGCGCCTGCCAATGGCACATCCGGCTGCGCGTGGATCTCGGAAGGCGTGCGCAGGTCGGAGACCTGCGTGATGCCGAACGTATCGACCGTTGCGAGGTCGGCCGCGGACAACGCGAGCGCGGGCGACCGGTAGATCACGCCTTTTTTCGTCATTGCGCCGCTTGCGGTGGCATAGCCCGTTCCGTCTGGTCCCGCGGTGTCGCGAAAGTTCGCTGCCGAACCGAGCCTGGGCATCGTGACGGGGGCGACCGCGATCGAATCGCCGCCGCACGCGGACAGAAGTGACGCGCTTCCCAGCGCGATGCCGAGCGTGCCGGCGCCCAGCCGGAGAAAGTGTCGACGGGAAATTTCGTTTTTCTGATTCATTCACTGGCCTTTGTCGGAGACGGTGACAGGACGTTGCGACCGAAGCCGTTGCCGGTATGCCGCGCCGCGCGGCGAAGCGCAGACGTGCCATATCGATCGGCATACAGTCGGACGATGCGCCGTGCGCGTCGATCTCGCGCCGGGTAAGCGCACGGTAGCGATCCGCGGCGAAACGGCCATCGTCCTTTTCGATTAGGACGCGATGCGGGTTGCCGGTGCGATTCGCGCAACTTGCTGTACGTGCAACGGCTGCGGCGCGGTAAGATCGGCATCGGTAGCGGGATGGATCAAAGCATGGTGTCCGACACGGGGGAGGCGTCATGGATCTGAAGGAACTCGACGTATTGGGAGCGGATGTAGGCGATCACTGGTACTACGCGTCGAAGGCGAGCGCGATCCGCCGGTTCCTGGGCACGTCGGACGCGAATCGCATACTCGACGTTGGCGCGGGCTCGGGTTTCTTTTCCAAGCATTTGCTCGAGCGCACGCAGGCGACGGAGGCGTGGTGTGTCGATACGAGCTATGCCGACGATACCGACGGTGAGGCGGCCGGCAAGCCCGTCCATTTTCGCCGTGCCGTCGATCGATTCGATGCCGATCTCGTGCTGCTGATGGATGTTCTCGAACACGTCGATGACGATGTCGGGCTGCTTGCCCGTTATGTGGCGGGCGCGCCGAAGGGTAGCCGGTTCCTGATCACGGTTCCCGCGTTTCAGTTCCTCTGGAGCGCGCATGACGATTTTCTCGAGCACAAGCGCAGGTATACGCTCGACGGCCTCGAAGACGTCGCGCGTCGTGCGGGGCTGGAGGTCGAGCACGGGGCATACTACTTCGGCCTTACGTTTCCGCTCGCGGCGGCATTGCGACTAAGCGAACGGGTGCGTCGGCAACCGCGCGAGTCGGCGTCGCAATTGCGCCGGCACCATCCGGCCGTCAACGGTCTGCTCAAGCTGATCTGCCGGGTCGAGTTGCCGATGTTCCGGTTCAATCGGGTGGCGGGCCTCACGGTCATCTGTGTCGCGCGCAAGCAGTGAGCATCGAACCGTCACGTCTCGTCACGCCATCTCGCAAAAAATTTCGCAGGAACATGCACAAAATGCATGCGTCCCGTTCTAAATCGACAAACTGTCTGTTATAATTTTCTTCTTTCGGGGCGTAGCGCAGCCTGGTAGCGTACCTGCATGGGGTGCAGGTGGTCGGAGGTTCAAATCCTCTCGCCCCGACCAGACAAAGAACCCGCGTCAGTTCAGGCTGACGCGGGTTTTTTCTTGCCCGTCGCTTTTTTGCACATCCCGGCGCGGCCCCGGTAAAATGCAGGGTTGATCCACGGAAAGCGCCGTGATTTAGCGGAAGAGGATTCCCCGAACATGACTGATCTTCGTCTTACCATGCGGTTCGCTGCAGTGCTCGCCACCGGTGCGCTCGTCGCCGGTTGCGGTACGTCGTCGCCCACGAAAGTGGACTACAAGAGCGATTCGAAATCGAAGGAAGCGTCGCTCGCAGTGCCGCCCAACATGCTCGACGAGACGGCCGATCAGCGCTCGCTGCCGCCACAGGGCGGCGCGACTTCCCTGTCTGCGCTTCAGCAGGTCCAGCACGCCGCGCCCGCGACGGACACCGTCGCGCCCGCCGTGGTCGGCATGCATATCCAGCGCGACGGCACCGAGAGCTGGCTCGTGATCGACGGCAAGAAGCCCGCCGACATCTGGCCGCAAGTTCGCCGTTTCTGGCAGGAGCAGGGTTTCCTGCTCGTCGTCGACCAGCGCGACAAGGGCGTGATGGAAACCGACTGGAACGAGACCCATCCGCAGATCAACGACGGTCTGATCCGTAGCGTGATCTCGAAGGCGATGGGCAATTCGTACGTGACGGCGGAGCGCAACAAGTACCGCACGCGCCTCGATTCGGATCCGAACGGCGGCACCTACGTGTTCATCAGCCAGAAGGGCATGCGCGAGGCGATCACCGGCGCGAACAACGATTCGAGCAAGTGGGAAGCGAAGCCGAACGATCCGGCGCTCGAGACGGAATACCTGAAGCGGCTGATGGCGGTGCTCGCGCAGAACGAGCAGCGTGCGAAGAATGGCGAGCCGCCGGTCGCGAACATCAACGACAACACGGTGCCGAAGGACAAGAAGGCCGATACCGACGCATCGAAGGCTGCTGCCGCGGCGATCGCTGCGCAGAACGTTGCGCGTACGTCGTCGCAAGCGAACGACGTCGATTCGGGCGCGGTGCCGTCCGAAGTCACGCTCGGCGAGCCGTACGACCGTTCGTGGCTGCACGTCGGCCTCGCGCTCGATCGCGCGAACTTCACGGTCGACGATCGCGATCGCACGAAGGGTCTGTATTTCGTGCGGTATGTCGATCCAAAGGATCTGAGTGCGGCCGAGCAGGGCTTCTGGAGCCAGCTGTTCCATGGCAAGAAGGAAAAGCAGGCGAAGCAGTATCGCGTCAATGTGAAGGCGCTGACGCCGGACCAGACGCGCGTGGCAGTCGTCGACGATTCGGGTGCGATCGATACGTCGTCGCCGGCCCGACAGATCATGGGGCTGCTCGTGAATCAGCTGCGCTGATCGCGGCAAGCTTCCGGTTTTCGAAAAAGCCCGCCTTTCGGCGGGCTTTTTCATTTTCACGCGCGTCGACGCGGGCGTCTGCGGGCGTTCGGCCCCGCCTCCTGACGTTACGTAACATCCGCGCGTTACGGCGGCAGAGCGCGTGTTACGTCGTCATGGCCGTGAAAAATATCCTTACAGATCAATGGTGTGCCTTTTCAGGTGAACCTGGCACGCAAACTGCTTTATAAATTAGGACAGGGAGGATGGCGTCAGATTCCGGGCGTGCATCGCGAGTGCCTGATCAACGGTATCAACGTCTTCAGATGCCGGCGCTGCGAGCGCCGGCGCAACCGATGACGATCCGCGCAGCGCGCGGATCTCGATGGCCCCGTCGCCTATCCTCGTAGGGCGACGGTTTCGCCCGCGCTTCTTCTGAAGCGCGGGCAATTTTTTGGTGAGGTCCCAACACGAGGGTGTGCCGACCCAACTGGTGCGGTTCGTATTCGTCGAGCGCTGGGGAAGGTCGCCTTGGCCGCGCATGCGCGTTCAGCGCACATTCTGGATTGCCGCGGACCGGGCCGATCGTTTCGGGGTCCGCGAGCTGAAGCTCGTGTGAGCGAGGTGGAGCGGCCGGGCGCGTTGCCGGCCGCTGCGACGCGTCAGTGCGACGCGCTCGGTACGTCGAGAATCAGGATGATCGTCCAGTCGGCGTCGCCGTCGTGGTGATACTGGCGTTCGGCGACGATGAACGGCTGCTGCTTGCCTTGCGGACCGAGGAAAAGCACGTCGCCCTCCATCGGCAGGCACTCGATCGGCGGCAGCGCAAGGAATGCGTCGTCCGAGCCGCGCGGCATCAGTTGCTTGATCTTGCGAGTGGCTGCTTCGGTCCACTCGATGTCGAGTTGAATGTTGCTCATGCTGTCCTCCGCACCGGGGTGCGCACGGGTGGAAAATTTCGGTGCGCGACTTTAGCACAGCGCGCAGGCGCCGCAACCAAAAAAGCCGAACCCGGTTGCCCGGATTCGGCTTTTCGCTTATGCGGTGCCGCCGAACTTACTGGCTGGCAGCGTCTGCCGGAGCGGCCTTGGCGGCCTTCTTGGCGGCCTTCTTCGCTGCCTTGTGGTGAGCAGCCTTCTTGCCCTGGTGATGCTCTTCCTGCATCGCCGGCTGAGCGGCTTCGGCCGCTTGCTGCTGCTGCAGCGCTTGTGCGCGCTGCTCGATCTCGGCAATCTTGGCCGGATCGGTGATGGTCTGGATTTGCGTGCTCTCTTGCGCATACGCTGCGCCAGTCAGCGCCGACATCGCGACCAGAATAGCCAGGGACGTCTTCTTCATTGCTTTACCTCCGCTAAGTGGTGATGAACCCGAATGTTGCCGTTTTGTCTGGCGACTGCAATCGAGTGCGTGTCGAGTGTAACAAAAGTGACGGATCAATGTGCATCGGATCACGGCGCAGCGCAAGGCCTCGTTGAAGTCGCGCAACACTTCGCGCATTCCGTCACGCGCATGCCATCCCGGGCGGCACCGTCGCTTTCGGTGTCCGTATTGCCGTCAAAACCAGCCGAGCCATCGATAGACGTGGAACTGCGCGATGCCGACCAGTTCATGCAAGGCCTGGTTCGCGTTTTCCAGGTTGTGCCAGCGTGGCAGCCAGCCCGTTTGTGCACGCCGGCGGTTCGAATAAACGGGCTGCGGATCGATGCCGAAGCGGCGGAAATCGAGCAATGCGCGGCGCATCTGGTAAGACGACGTGACGAGAATGCGCGTGTCGTCATGTTGTGAGCGTAGTATAGACGCAGTGAATTTCGCGTTTTCGTAGGTCGTACGGCTGTTCGGCTCGAGCACGAGATCGCCGGAGGCGACGCCTTCCGCGACCAGCCGGCGCCCGTAGACGGCCGCCTCGGTTTCGCCGTGATGCTGCGGGTCGCCGCCCGACATCACCACGGTGCAGCGGGTGGCCTGCTGCAGGCACGTGCGATAGAGCGCCGCGGTCTTGCGAATGCGTGCTTCACCGTCGGGAGGCGGCCGCAGGCCGGTCTCGCCGCGCCGCGTGCCGATGCCGATGCCGATGATGATCAGCGTCGTTCGGCCGTGCATGTCGGGGCGCTCGACCGGCGTAACACCCGCCTCGGTCCACGCGATGAGCGGCGCGGCGAGCCAGCCTGTCGCGAGCAGCCAGAGCAGCGCGACACCGGCGATCGCAATGAGTCGCCGCCGCTTGCGGCAGAGCATGAAACAGATGAAGAGAAGTGCAAATGAATCGAACAGAATCAATTTGATTGGGGTATGGTGTCTTTTTATGGACGGCTGACGATCCGGCCCTGACGCGACGCCGAACGTCGGCCTCCAGAATCGGTGGCGGTATCGGCGGGCGGAGCTCCCGCCCGGCGCGCCGCTTCGCATTGTCGCTGCACTTTAAGAAAGAATCGAGATGGCCACGTATTCCAACGAAGCGGTGCTCGACGCATTGAGACGAGTGCAGTACCGCCAGGTACCGTGGGCGCGCCGCCCGGGCGTGTTCGAGTATCTCCGGTCGCTAGGGCTGATGGACACGGTCAGGCAGAAGACCGTTGCTCCCGCACCGGGTTTCCATGCCCCGGTCGACATCGCGGTGCTGACCGATAATGGTCGAGCCGAATGTGCGCGCCTCGAGCGCGACGAGAAATTGCTTTCCTGGACCGATCGCCGTATGGACGACTACGCATTGAGCGAAGCGAGCGCCGTGGCGATTCTCGAAAGCCGCCTGTAGCGGCGCACGCCAGTTCTCGCGCGCGGTGCGCGCGATACTCAAAAAAAAGCCCGTATCACGAGGATACGGGCGTACCGGATACTTTTGCTGTTGCCACGCTGTGCTCATGGCAACGAATGTGACTCGTCGCATGTCGAGCAGTTCCCGAATCCGGGAATTTTCTTTGACGAAATCCTGCAGATTGCCGGACTACGGATGACGCGGCAGGTCGGACGGCTGCGAGCTGATGCGCGCACGCGCGTTGCTGGCGATGTCGCCGCGCAAATCGCCGCGCGGCACGGTCTGCCGGTTGGGCGACGTGACGGGCGGTTGCTGGCGAAGGGTGTTCCGGTGCTCTTGCTGGCGGTGAGGCGGCTTTGTGCGATCGTCGGCGCGAGCGGGGGCGGTCAGCGCCAGCGAAATGACAATGCCGCATGCGACGAGCAGTGACATTGGTTTCATGGCGGGGCTCCCTTCAAGCCGTCGGCGAGGCTTGTTGATATGTCGCTAAGGTAAGCGCGGGAGTGCAGGCTTGCTGTAAATAATAGTAAATAGATGTATCGCGGCACGACAGCGGTAATCGACGACGACGCGAGCGCCGCGCAACGGGCGTGGCGATGAAAGAAACCGGGCGGCCGAAGCCGCCCGATCGAGCATGCGTTACGCCATCTTCACGGGGGCGCGCCAGGATTCCGGATTGGTCCAGAAGGCGCCGCGCAGCCGATCGCGGCTCGGCGGTGCCGGCGGCTTCGTCGCGCTTGCCCCGATGCGACCGCGCAATGAGATCTGGCGGCCGCTCGTGCCGAGTCGCTTGACGATTTCGGCGAGCGTACCGTCTGCCTGCCATTCGTCGAAACGACGGCGGCAGGTCGGCGGCGACGGATAGCGGCCCGGCAGCTTCGACCAGCCTTCACCCGTCGACAGTACCCACAGCACGGCGTTGACTACCGAACGTGCTTCCACGCGCGGACGGCCGCGCCGTTCGCTCCGTGCGGGTTCCGAGCAAAACAGACCTTCGACCAGCGCCCACTCGTTATCTCTCAAATCGTCGAACAGCATCATGTCCTCACCTCAGCGAAGCTAACTCCGGTGCGCTGCCCTGCGCCGCGCACTCTTCAAGCACTCGAACGTCGAGTGCCGGGTGGGGGCGTCCGGTCGGCCGGCAGCGGCATCTCTGCCTTCCGTCCGACGAAAACCTGCGCCCTGTGCGTCAGGTAATGCACGATGTGTGCCATGTCGGAGGCGATCCCCTCGAGAGCCGCTTGGCAGCGGGCTAACGGCTAAGTCAGCTAGGGGCGTATAAGACGCCAAAATAACCCGCCAGCAAATCGGGACAATCACCAATCTTGTGCAATTCGCCCGTGCCACGTGCGTTTGCGCGAATATTGCACCGCAGCGAAACATGTGCGATCGATGCCGGATTCGCACATCGGGGCTGTTTCGCGCATTAAAATCGTGCATTGATGTCGACGATTGATGAGGTGAGGGGATGAACGTTACGCTGCGCCAGCTTCGCGTATTCATCGAAGTCGCGCGGCTCAGGAGCTTCAGTCGCGCGGGCGACGAGATCGGACTCACGCAGTCCGCGGTCAGCCGTTGCGTGCGTGAGCTCGAGGCCGAACTCGGGCTGAAGCTGATCGACCGGACGACGCGCGACGTACAGTTGACCGACGTCGGGGCGAACCTGATCGCGAGCGTGTCCCGACTGATCGACGATCTCGACGACACGTTGCGCGAGATTCGCGAGATCGGCGAGCAGCGGCGGGGGCGCGTGATCGTTGCCGCGAGCCCGACGATCGCGTGCCGGCTGATGCCGCGCGTCGTCGCGTCGTGCGAGCGCCAGTTCCCGTTCGTCACGCTCGGCCTGCGCGACGACGTGCAGAGCGACGTGCTGCGCAAGGTGAAGTCGAGCGAGGTCGATTTCGGCGTCGTCATCGGGCCGCTCGCCGTCGCCGATCTCGTGTGCGAACCGTTGATGACCGACTCGTTCTGCCTGGTCGCGCGCGCCGATCATCCGCTTGCGGCGCGGGCGGAGGTGCCATGGACGGCACTCGACGGCGAGCGTCTCGTGCTGCTCGATCATGCGTCCGGAAGCCGGCCGCTGATCGACGCTGCGCTGGCCGCCCATCGGGTGAATGCGACGGTCATGCAGGAACTCGGGCATTCGGCGACCGTATTCGGGCTCGTCGAGGCCGGTGTCGGCGTGAGCGTGCAGCCGTGGCTATCTCTGCCGCTGCCGGCCGGATCGACGCTGGTCGCGCGGCCACTGACGCCCCGTACCGAGCGTACCGTCGAACTGGTGCGCCGCCGCGACCGGTCTCTGTCGCCGGCCGCGCAGGCGATCTGGGAGCTTGTGCGCCAGATGCCGGCACGGGCGGAGGATCTCGACTGAGGGTGCGAATCCGCCGCGCACGCCGGTACACTAGGCGGACCGTGTTCCTCAGTGGCGATTCTCGATGAGGCATTTCGCAGAGGTCGGCCCGGCGACGGGCGAGCCGGCGGCACGCAGCGCAGTCCATGCGCTGCGTCCGTCACTGATCAGGGAAGTGGTGAACGCCGGCTTCGGCGTGCCCGACGTGCTGCCGTTCTGGTTCGGCGAATCCGATCGGGTGACGCCTACATTCATTCGTGACGCAGCCGCGGCGGCGCTGCGCGACGGCGCAACCTTCTATACGCACAACCTCGGCACGGTCCCGCTGCGCGACGCGATCGCGGACTACGTGAGCGTGCGGCACGGCGCGACGGCGGCCGAGACGATTGCCGTGACGAGTTCGGGCGTGAGCGCGCTGATGCTCGCTGCGCAACTACTGGTCGGTCCGGGCGATCGCGTCGTCGCGGTCACGCCGCTCTGGCCGAACCTCGTCGAAATTCCGAAGATCCTCGGTGCGCAGGTCGAATGCGTACCGCTCGGCCATGGCGACGCGGGCTGGCGGCTCGACGTCGACCGGCTGCTCGCGGCACTGACGCCCGACACGCGGATGCTGTTCGTCAACTCGCCGAACAATCCGACCGGCTGGACGATGTCCCGCGACGACCAGCAGGCCGTACTCGCGCATTGCCGACGTCACGGCATATGGGTGGTCGCCGACGAGGTGTACGAGCGGCTCGCGTTCGGCGCGGTCGGTGCGTCGTCGTTCCTCGACATCGCATCGCGCGACGAGCGGGTGATCGTCGTGAATTCGTTCTCGAAGGCCTGGGCGATGACGGGCTGGCGGCTCGGATGGCTGGTCGCGCCAGCGTCGGTCATGGGCGACCTGTCGAAGCTGGTCGAATACAACACGTCGTGCGCGCCGGGTTTCATCCAGTCCGCGGGCGAAGTCGCGCTGCGCGACGGCGAACCGTTCGTGCAGTCGTTTGTCACGGCGCTGCGCGGCGCGCGTGATCATCTGGTCGCCGCACTGCACACGCTGCCGGGCGTCGACGTGCCGCCTCCGCCGGGCGCGATGTACCTGTTCCTGCGCTTGCCGGGCGCGGACGACAGCTTCGCGTTCTGCAAGTCGCTGGTGCGCGAGGCAGGGCTGGGACTGGCGCCGGGGCGCGCGTTTGGCCCGGAGGGCGAAGGGTTCGTGCGCTGGTGCTACGCATGCGATCCGGTGCGGCTCGATGCGGGCGTCGAGCGCTTGCGCCATTTCCTCGCTCGCGGCGCGTGCCTGCGCTGAAGCGGGGACGGAGCGCCCGAGGCGTGCTGACGGCGAGCCGTTCGGCGAATCTTTACGCACCGGGCGATTTTGCGTAATATGGCGCTCAGTCACGCGGTTCCGTCGTTGAGCCGTGCTGTTCCGTCCGGTTTGGGCCTGGCTTGAAGTTGGTTCGCCGCCCCCGGTTCGTGCTCCCATCAATATGACCGATCAGAATCGGGCGAGCGCGTCTTCCGTTCCTTTCGTCTGTTTGTTGATCCGGTTCGTTTGACCACAGGGTCTGGCCTAGCTGCATGAATACCCAAGAGGCGAAGATCGTCCTCGAGACTGCTTTGATCTGCGCGCAGGAACCGCTGAAGCTCGGCGATTTGCGCAAGCTCTTTGCCGACGGCGTGTCGGCTGACACGGTCCGCACGTTGCTCGAAGATCTGAAACAGGATTGGTCCGGCCGCGGCGTCGAACTGGTGGCGCTGGCAACCGGATGGCGCTTTCAGAGCAAGCCGGCGATGCGTCACTTTCTGGATCGACTGCATCCCGAGAAGCCGCCGAAATATTCGCGCGCGGTGCTCGAAACGCTCGCGATCATCGCGTATCGGCAACCCGTCACGCGCGGCGACATCGAAGAGATTCGTGGCGTCACGGTCAATACGCAGGTGGTCAAGCAGCTCGAGGATCGAGGCTGGATCGAGGTGATCGGGCATCGCGACGTGCCGGGACGTCCGGCGCTGTACGCGACGACCAAGCAGTTCCTCGACGATCTCGGCCTGAAGGCGCTCGACGACCTGCCCGCGCTCGAGGAGCCCGCCGCGAACATCGAGGCCGCGCTGCTCGCGCAGCAGGCGATGGACTTCGACGGCGATGCGCCGGCGGCGGAAGCGGTGCCGGACGCTGGCGAAGCGGCGGCCGACGAGCCATACGAATTGCCGGGCGACGCAGCGACGGACATCGCGTCGACGCAGGAAATGCCGAACCGCGATACGCTGGAAGCTGATCGCGTTCAAGCCGAACAGGGCGGCGCCGAAGCAGCGCCGGCCGGCGGGCCATCCGAGCCGCTGCATGCGGAATGGAACGAGGAAGATCGCAAGCCGGCCGCCGACGCGGTTGCCGGAGACGGAGCGGAAGCGGCCGGCGAGATGCCGGGCGAGGCTGGCCAGGCCGACGCCTCACGCTCCCGTCCCGCGGACGGCGAGATGCTGGACGATACGTCTGACAGTCTTGCCGACGCCGTACGCAGTGCCAGCGCGCCCATCGGCGCCGACGCGCTGCCGGACGACGAAGCAGAACCCGAACAGCGCCGCGCCTGATCGCGGCCGACTTCTTGCCGCGCCCGCGCCGGGCGCGAGACCTGACATTTTGAGGTTGTTTTGACAGATATCCACGATATTGAATCGTCCGCGCCTGCCGTGCAGGCCGCGCGTGCCGACGATGCGCCGGAGCAGGACGCTCCGGCCGCGGGTGGTGACGAGCGTCCCCGCCGCGGCTTGCGGCGCGGCCCGCGCAGCCTGATCGCGCGTCGCCGCGCGGCGGCCAAGTCGAAGGGCGCCGATGGCGAGTCGCAGGGCGGCGAAGGCGCGGACGCGCAGCCGGCCGAGGCCGCGGAAGCGCAACCCACCGCACGCGCGCCACGCAAGGAAGGCGCGGCCAAGGGCGGCCGCAAGCCGGCCGGCAAGCGTGAAGGTACAGCCAAGGGTGCCCAGGGCGGGCAAGGCGGCCAGGGGCGGCGCGGTTCGCCGAAGGGTGAAGGCGGCGCGGCGAAGGCCGATGGCGATGCGGCATCGCAGGACGATCTGTTCGCCTATGTGACGTCGCCGGCCTTCGACGCGGACAACTCGGCGGGCGGCAGCGGCGTACGTGCGCCGATGTTGCGCCGCGGCCGCAGTCAGCCGACGAACAAGCGCGTGCTGTCGCCGGACGATGACGCGCCGAAGCTCCACAAGGTGCTCGCGGAAGCCGGCATGGGCTCGCGCCGCGAAATGGAAGAGCTGATCGTTGCCGGCCGTGTGTCGGTGAACGGCGAGCCTGCGCACATCGGCCAGCGCATCATGCCGACCGACCAGGTTCGTATCAACGGCAAGCCGGTCAAGCGCAAGCTGCCGAACAAGCCGCCGCGCGTGCTGCTGTACCACAAGCCGACGGGCGAAATCGTCAGCCATGCGGACCCGGAAGGTCGTCCGTCGGTGTTCGACCGCCTGCCGCCGATGAAGACGGCGAAATGGCTCGCGGTGGGCCGCCTCGACTTCAACACCGAAGGTCTGCTGATGCTGACCACGTCGGGCGATCTCGCAAACCGCTTCATGCATCCGCGTTACAGCGTCGAGCGCGAGTACGCGGTGCGCGTTGTCGGCGAGCTGTCCGAAGGGATGCGGCAGAAGCTGTTGCATGGCGTCGAGCTCGACGACGGCCCGGCGAACTTCCTGCGTATCCGCGACGGCGGCGGCGAAGGCACGAACCACTGGTATCACGTTGCGCTGGCCGAAGGCCGCAACCGCGAAGTGCGCCGGATGTTCGAGGCGGCCGGCCTGATGGTGAGTCGCTTGATCCGTACGCGCCACGGCCCGATCCCGCTGCCGCGCGGCCTGAAGCGCGGTCGTTGGGAGGAGCTCGACGAGGCGCAGGTGCGCAAGCTGATGGCGACGGTTGGCCTGAAGGCGCCGTCCGAGGAGAAGGGCAAGCGCGGTGGCGGTGGGCAGGCCGAGCGCCGCCAGCCGGATCCGATGCAGACGTCGATGGGTTTCATCGGTCGTGAGCCGGTGCTGACGACGCATGGCCAGCTCGACCAGCCGCGTCGCGGCGGTGGCCGGCGCGGTGCCCCTGGCCTGCCGGGCCTGAGCGGCTACGGCAGCCTGCCGGTTTCGCCGTCGGGCTATGGCAATCGTTCGGGCGGTCGCGATGTCGACGGCAATCGTGCGTCGTATGGCGCTGGTCCGAAGCGCGAAGGTGCTGCGGGCGGCAAGCGAGGTGGCAACAAGGGCGGCAACCGCAATCCCAACGGCAATCGCGCGGAAGGCGCCGGCAACGGCGGTGGTGGCGCACGCGGCGGCCAGCGTCCGCAACGCAATCGCTCGCGCGGCCGTTGAGCGTTTCTGGCGTACGGCGGTGCAAGCCGCCGGTGTGCCGACGAGACTGGCGTGAATCTGGTTGGGTCGGCATCTCGCCTTATGCGGTTTGCTTTCGACTGCATATTTTTGACTGCATATATATTGCGCTGCCGGATTGTGCCGCCAGGTCGGACAGTCCGGTTTCGCATTTTTGGTCGGTAAAGGCGGGCTGGACGCTGCTTTTACCGGCTGGCTTGGCGTTTGCGCCAAAAATCGCTATAATCGCGGAGTCGCTGGGCGTACGGATTCAATGTGCGGCTCAGGTGCGACCACCAGTAAGAAGATGGGCGTTCCGCCCATTTTTTTTTGCTGAAACGGTTAGGCATCTCGGGTAGCGCTTCCTGCGCCGGCTAAGGCGCGCGCCCGCGGGTGAATCGCGAGCGGCGGGCGCGAACACCTGAGAGGACACTGTGCAACTGACGGAACTGATAGAAACCACGGTCACCGGGCTCGGCTACGAGCTGGTGGATCTCGAGCGCACCGGGCGCGGCATGCTTTGCATCTATATCGATCAGCCTGCCGGCATCTCGCTCGAAGATTGCGAAAAGGTCACGCGTCAGCTCCAGCACGTCTTGACGGTCGAAAACATCGATTACGAACGGCTCGAAGTCTCGTCCCCGGGGCTCGACCGCCCGTTGAAGAAGCTGGCCGACTTCGAGCGCTTCGCCGGCAGCGAAGTTTCCGTGACCTTGAAAAAGCCGCTGGACGGGCGCAAGACGTACCGGGGCATTCTGCACGCGCCGAATGGCGAAACGATCGGTTTGGAATTTGAGAGGAAGAAGGGCGAGGCGGCCATGCTGGATTTCACGCTGGCCGATATCGACAAAGCCCGCCTGATTCCGCAAGTTGACTTTAGGAGCCGCAAATAATGAGTCGCGAAGTGTTGATGCTGGTGGATGCGCTGGCGCGCGAGAAAAACGTCGACAAGGATGTGGTGCTGGGCGCCCTCGAGGCTGCGCTCGCGTCCGCTTCCAAGAAGCTGTTCGACGAAGGCGCCGAAATCCGCGTCCATATCGATCGCGAAAGCGGCGAGCACGAAACCTTCCGTCGCTGGCTCGTCGTGCCCGATGAGGCGGGCTTGCAGGAGCCGGATCGCGAGATCCTGCTGTTCGAAGCACGTGAACAGAAGCCCGGCGTCGAAGTCGGCGAATTCATCGAGGAGCCGGTGCCGTCGATCGAGTTCGGCCGTATCGGCGCGCAGGCTGCCAAGCAGGTGATCCTGCAGAAGGTGCGCGATGCCGAGCGCGAACAGATCCTGAACGACTATCTCGAGCGCGGCGAAAAGATCATGACGGGCACGGTGAAGCGCCTCGACAAGGGCAACTTCATCGTCGAATCGGGCCGTGTCGAAGCGCTGCTGCGCCGCGACCAACTGATCCCGAAGGAAAACCTGCGCGTGGGCGATCGCGTGCGTGCGTACATCGCGAAGGTCGACCGCACCGCGCGCGGCCCGCAGATCGAGCTCTCGCGCACGGCGCCCGAGTTCCTGATGAAGCTGTTCGAGATGGAAGTGCCGGAAATCGAGCAGGGCCTGCTCGAAATCAAGGCAGCCGCTCGCGATCCGGGCGTGCGCGCGAAGATCGGCGTGATTGCCTACGACAAGCGGATCGATCCGATCGGCACCTGCGTCGGCATCCGCGGTTCCCGCGTGCAGGCCGTGCGCAACGAGCTCGGTGGCGAAAACATCGACATCGTGCTATGGTCGGAGGATCCCGCCCAGTTCGTGATCGGCGCGCTCGCGCCGGCAGCCGTCCAGTCGATCGTCGTCGATGAAGAAAAGCACTCGATGGACGTCGTCGTCGACGAGAACGAGCTGGCTGTCGCGATCGGCCGCAGCGGTCAGAACGTTCGCCTTGCCGGCGAACTGACCGGCTGGCAGATCAACATCATGACGCCGGACGAATCTGCCCTGAAGCAGGGTGAAGAGCGCGACCGACTGCGTGCGCTGTTCATGGCGCGTCTCGATGTCGACGAAGAAGTTGCCGACATCCTGATCGACGAAGGCTTCACGAGTCTTGAAGAAATCGCTTATGTGCCGCTCAACGAAATGCTCGAAATCGAGGCATTCGACGAGGATACCGTGCACGAGCTGCGCAACCGCGCCCGCGACGCATTGCTGACGATGGCGATCGCGAATGAAGAAAAGGTCGAGAATGCAGCGCTGGATTTGAAGGGCCTCGACGGCGTCACGCCGGAGTTGCTCGCGAAGCTGGCCGAACATGGCATGCAGACGCGCGACGATCTCGCCGAGCTGGCTGTGGATGAACTGGTCGACATGACCGGGATGGAAGAGGATGCCGCTAAGGCGTTGATCATGAAAGCACGTGAACATTGGTTCCAGTGAGAAATGACCATGGCGCACTGATTTGATGGCGGCCGTATGGCCTGACCCGATGCTAACAGCAAGGAATCGGTCCTTGCACTAAGAGGAATGAATGGCGAGTAACAACGTAGCCCAATTTGCCGCGGAACTGAAAATGCCTGCTGGTGTGCTGCTCGAGCAGCTGCAGGCAGCGGGCGTCCAGAAAGCGAGTGAAGACGATGCGCTGTCCGAAGCGGACAAGGCGCGTCTGCTCGATCATTTGCGCAAGTCGCATGGCGCAACCGACGGCGACAAGCGCAAGATCACGCTGACCCGCAAGCATACGTCGGAGATCAAGCAATCTGACGCGACGGGCAAGGCTCGCACCATTCAGGTCGAGGTCCGCAAGAAGCGCACGTTCGTCAAGCGCGACGAAGTGAGCGAGGGTGCGGAACAGGGTCAGGCGCAGGTCGCCGAAGCGGACGACGACGCAGAACTGAAGCGTCGCGAGGAAGAGGCGCGCCGCGAGGCCGAGCTGCTCGAGAAGCAGGCGCAGGAACTGCGCGAGCGTCAGGAGCGACTCGAGCGCGAAGAAGCAGAGCGTCGTGCTCGCGAGGAAGCGGCTGAAGCCGAGCGTCGTCGCGCCGAGGAAGAAGCTGCGGCGAAGCGCGTCGCGGCCGAAGCCGCCGCAGCTCAGCAGGCTGCTGCCCAGCAGGCCGCCGAGGCCAAGCAGGAAGCGGCAGGTGCGCAGTCCGCGCAGGATGAAGCACGCGCAGCCGCAGAACGTGCGGCACAGCGCGAAGCGGCGAAGAAGGCCGAAGACGCTGCCCGCGAGGCGGCGGACAAGGCGCGCGCCGAGCAGGAAGAGATCAGCAAGCGTCGCGCGGCGGCAGAAGCCGAAGCACGCGCGATTCGCGAAATGATGAACACGCCGCGCAAGGCAGTGGTCAAGGCAGTCGAGCCGCCGAAGCCGGTGGAACCGCCGAAGCCGGCTGAAGCGAAGGGCACGCTGCACAAGCCGGCGAAGCCGGCGGGTGCAGGCGCTCAAGCGCGTCCGGCCGTGAAGAAGCCGGCAGGTGCAGCGCCGGCGACGACGCAGGCTCCGGCAGGTGCGGGCGACCGCAACAAGAAGCCGGGCGGCGGCAAGGGCGGCTGGCAGGACGACGCGGCCAAGCGCCGCGGCATCAAGACGCGCGGCGATTCGAGCGGCGGCGTCGACCGCGGCTGGCGCGGCGGCCCGAAGGGTCGCGGCCGTCACCAGGACAGCGCATCGTCGTTCCAGGCGCCGACCGAGCCGATCGTCCGTGAAGTGCACGTGCCGGAAACCGTTTCGGTTGCCGATCTCGCGCACAAGATGTCGATCAAGGCCTCCGAAGTCATCAAGGTGATGATGAAGATGGGCCAGATGGTCACGATCAACCAGGTGCTGGACCAGGAAACGGCGATGATCGTCGTCGAGGAACTGGGCCACCGTGCGGTTGCCGCGAAGCTGGACGATCCGGAAGCGCTGCTGGTCGAAGGCGAGACCGGTACCGATGCGGAGCAGCTGCCGCGTCCGCCGGTCGTCACCGTGATGGGTCACGTCGACCACGGCAAGACCTCGCTGCTCGATCACATCCGCCGCGCGAAGGTTGCAGCGGGTGAAGCGGGCGGCATTACGCAGCACATCGGCGCTTATCACGTCGATACGCCGCGTGGCGTCATCACGTTCCTCGATACGCCGGGTCACGAAGCGTTCACGGCAATGCGTGCACGCGGCGCGAAGGCGACCGACATCGTGGTGCTGGTGGTGGCAGCTGACGACGGCGTGATGCCGCAGACGAAGGAAGCCATCGCCCACGCGAAGGCGGGTGGCGTGCCGATCGTCGTCGCGATCAACAAGATCGACAAGCCGGAAGCGAACCCGGACCGCGTCAAGCAGGAACTGGTCACCGAAGGCGTCGTGCCGGAAGAATACGGTGGCGATTCGCCGTTCGTGCCGGTGTCGGCCAAGACGGGTGTCGGTATCGACGACCTGCTCGAGAACGTGCTGCTGCAAGCCGAAGTGCTGGAACTGAAGGCACCGGTCGAAGCGCCGGCGAAGGGCATCGTGATTGAAGCGAAGCTCGACAAGGGCAAAGGCCCGGTCGCGACGATCCTGGTGCAGTCGGGTACGCTGAACCGCGGCGACATCGTGCTGGCAGGTACGGCTTATGGCCGCGTGCGTGCGATGCTCGACGAGAACGGCAAGCCGACGAAGGAAGCCGGGCCGTCGATCCCGGTCGAAATCCAGGGTCTGTCGGAAGTGCCGGGTGCTGGCGAGGAAGTGATCGTGCTGCCGGACGAACGCAAGGCACGCGAGATCGCGCTGTTCCGCCAGGGCAAGTTCCGCGACGTCAAGCTGGCGAAGCAGCAGGCCGCGAAGCTGGAAAGCATGCTCGAGCAGATGGGCGAAGGCGAAGTGCAGAACCTGCCGCTCATCATCAAGGCAGACGTGCAGGGTTCGCAGGAAGCGCTCGTGCAGTCGCTGCTCAAGCTGTCGACCGACGAAGTGCGCGTGCAGATCGTGCACAGCGCGGTGGGTGGCATCAGCGAAAACGACGTCAACCTGGCAACGGCATCGAAGGCGGTCATCATCGGCTTCAACACGCGTGCGGATGCACAGGCGCGCAAGCTGGCCGAAGCAAACGGTATCGACATCCGCTACTACAACATCATCTACGACGCAGTAGATGAGGTGAAGGCCGCGATGTCGGGCATGCTGGCGCCGGAGAAGCGCGAAGTTATAACCGGCATGGTCGAGGTACGCCAGGTGTTCAAGGTGCCGAAGGTCGGTACGGTTGCCGGATGTATGGTCACCGACGGTATCGTCAAGCGCTCGTCGTCGGTTCGCGTGCTGCGCAACAACGTCGTGATCTTCACGGGCGAACTCGAATCGCTGAAGCGCTTCAAGGACGACGTGAAGGAAGTCAAGCAAGGCTTCGAGTGCGGTATGTCGGTGAAGAACTTCAACGACGTCATCGAAGGCGACCAGTTCGAAGTCTTCGAAGTGACCGAAGTCGCACGTACGCTGTAATCATCGCGTATCGACTCATGGGGCGGGGCAGGCTTGGGCTTGTCCCGCCCATTTTCATGGCGGCGTGCTAACGGCTCGCCGCTTTATCCTGATAAACGGATCACGGATCGATCATGTCCAGGAAACGTACTTCCCCCAATCGCAACGTTCAGATTGCTGACCAGATTCAGCGCGATCTGTCCGAACTCATCATGCGCGAGGTCAAGGACCCGCGCATCGGCATCGTGACCATCCAGAGCGTGGAGCTCACGCCGGACTACGCACACGCGAAGGTTTATTTCACGGCGCTCACCGGCGATCCGGACAAGACGCAGGAAGCGCTGAATCACGCGTCGGGCCACCTGCACAACCTGCTGTTCAAGCGTCTGCACATTCATACGGTGCCGACGCTGCATTTCCATTACGACCAGACGATCGAGAAGGCCGTGGAGATGTCGCGCCTGATCAAGGAAGCCAACTCGACGCGCGCGAAGGACGACGACGAAGCAGACGCGCCCGCGAAGGACGATTGAGCGCGCGCGCCCTATGACGACTGCAGCTCCTCAGCGTCCACGCGTGCCGCGGCGCGCGCTGGACGGCGTCCTTCTGCTCGACAAGCCGGTCGGCTTGTCGAGCAACGACGCCCTGATTCGCGCGAAGCGCCTGCTTCTCGCGAAGAAAGCCGGCCATACCGGTACGCTCGATCCGCTGGCCTCGGGCCTGTTGCCGCTGTGTTTCGGCGAGGCGACGAAGTTCTCGCAGGACTTGCTGGAAGCGGACAAGACCTACGAAGCGACGATGCGTCTCGGTGTGCGCACGACCACCGGCGACGCGGAAGGCGACGTGCTCGACACGCGCGCCGTCGAATGCGACCGGGCGGCGGTGGAGGCGGCGCTCGCGCACTTTACCGGCGAGATCGTGCAGGTGCCGCCGATGTATTCGGCGCTCAAGCGTGACGGCAAGCCGTTGTACGAATATGCGCGCGCGGGCCAGACCGTCAAACGGGAAGGCCGCAATGTGACGATCCATGCACTCGAGCTGCTCGCCTGCGAGCTGCCGGACGTGACGTTTCGGGTGACCTGCAGCAAGGGCACGTATGTGCGCACGCTGGCCGAAGATCTCGGCGAAACGCTCGGTTGTGGCGCGCATCTGACGATGCTGCGTCGCACGGGCGTCGGCGCGCTGACGCTCGAGCATGCGGTGACGCTCGACGCGCTGTCCGACGCTGCCGAAGCGGCGCGCGACGCGTGGCTCCAGCCGGTCGACGCGCTGCTGTCGACATTTCCGCTGGTGCGTCTCGACGAAGCCAGCGCGAAACGATTCCTGCACGGCCAGCGCCTGCCGCTGTCTGCGCTTGATTCGATCGACGCGGCAGAGGGAGAGCGCGTGCGGGTGTACGACGCGGAGCGACTGCTCGGTGTGGCGCGCAAGGCCAACGGCGTGCTCGCGCCCGAACGCCTCGTCGTGACGGCTGCATGATGCGCGGCGCGCAAGCGCCGTCGTCGGAACGAAAAAAGCCCGGTCGAAATCGACCGGGCTTTTTGTTTGGCGCGCTCGTTCGAGCGTGGTGCTCAGTGCGCAGCTGACGCCGCCGCACCCGCATCGCCGCCGCCCGCGCGTTCGGGCTTCGTGATCCAGATCAGTCCGATCAGCAGCACGAAGATCGCCGCCGAGATGTAGAACAGATCGTTCACGCCGAGTTGAGCCGCCTGCTGCGTGGCCATGTTGTTGATGAGGCCGTGCGCCTGGTCCTGCGTCAGCCCCAGGTTGCCCATCTGCGTGACGGCCTGGTTGAACGTCGGGTTGTACGGGTTGGTCTGCTCGACCAGTTGCGCGTGGTGGAAATTGTTCCGGTGATCCCACGCGGTCTGGAAGATCGACGTGCCGATACCGCCGCACATGATCCGCACGAAGTTCGACAGGCCCGATGCCGCGGGAATGCGGTGGCCGGGCAGGCCGGACAGCGTGATCGACACGAGCGGGATGAAGAAGCCGGCCATCGCGATGCCTTGCACGAGCGTCGGCAACGTCAGCGACCACTCGTCGACACCGGTCGTGTAGCGCGAGCGCATCCAGAAGCACAGTGCGAACGTCAGGAACGCGGCGGTCGCGATATAGCGCGGATCCGTGCGCGGCAGGAACTTGCCGGTGAGCGGGGACAGCAGGATCGCGAACAGTCCGACGGGCGCCATCACGAGGCCTGCATCGGTTGCCGTGTAGCCGATCTGGGTTTGCAGCCACAGTGGCAGGAGCACGAGGTTGCCGAAGTAGAGCCCGTAGCCGACCGCGAGCGCGATCGTGCCGCCCGTGAAGTTGCGCATGCGGAACAGCGACAGGTCGACGACCGGGTGCTCGGCGGTCAGCTCCCAGATCACGAAAAACGCGAACGAGATGACCGCGATCAGCGCGAGCGCGATGATCGTCGTCGACGCGAACCAGTCGAGATCCTTGCCCTTGTCGAGCATGATCTGCAGCGAGCCGACCCACAGCACCAGCAACGCGAGGCCGACGCCGTCGATCGGCGCGCGTCGCACCGTCGATTCGCGCGTGCGATAGATCGACCACGTGGCCAGCGCGGCAGCGATGCCGACCGGGATGTTCACGTAGAAGATCCACGGCCACGAATAGTTGTCCGAGATCCAGCCGCCGAGGATCGGGCCCGCGACCGGTGCGATCAGCGTCGTCATCGACCATAGCGCGAGCGCCATCGGCGCCTTCGCGCGCGGGTAGCTCGACAGCAGCAGCGATTGCGACAGCGGAATCATCGGCCCCGCGACCGCGCCCTGGAGCACGCGCGACGCGAGCAGGAACGGCAGGCTCGGCGCCAGCCCGCACATCCACGACGAGATGACGAACAGGATGATCGATGCGAGGAACAGGCGAACCTGTCCGAAGCGATCGGTCAGCCAGCCCGTCAGCGGCACGGAGATCGCGTTCGCGACCGCGAACGACGTGATGACCCACGTACCCTGGTCGGACGACACGCCAAGGTCGCCCGAGATGGTCGGGATCGCGACGTTCGCGATGGACGTGTCGAGCACGTTCATGAACACCGCGAGCGATACTGCGATCGTCCCGAGCACGAGTTGCCCGCCCTGCAGGGGCGGGTGGGAGACAGGAGCCTGTGCCATGTCGGTAGTTTTTCCGGAATCGTAGCCGTTACATCATCTTGGCGACGCCGTTCGACTTCGCCGCGGCCGGTGCCGGCGCATTGCCGCCGGCGTTCTCGGCGATGATGCGCGCGATCTCCGCGTCGGCTTCGTCGCCGTACTTCGCGAACACGTTGGTCTCGTAGACGGTGTTCTGCGCATTGGCGAGCTGATCGCCGCGCTCGTCCTTGATGTCGACGTCGACCTGCATCGACAGGCCGATGCGCAGCGGATGCTTCTGGAGGTCCTTCGGATCGATCTCGATACGCACCGGCAGGCGCTGCACGACCTTGATCCAGTTGCCCGTCGCGTTTTGCGCCGGCAGCAGCGAGAATGCCGAGCCCGTGCCGGCCGAGAAGCCGACGACCTTGCCGTGGTAGACGGCCGACGAGCCGTAGATGTCGGCCGTCAGTTCGACCGGCTGGCCGATGCGCATGTGCTTGAGTTGGACTTCCTTGAAGTTCGCGTCGACCCACACTGCGTTCAGCGGCACGACCGACATCAGCGGATTGCCCGGCGACACGCGCTGGCCGACCTGCACCGAGCGCTTCGCGACATAGCCGGTGACCGGCGCCGGCAGCACGTTGCGTGCGTTCGCGAGGTACGCGTCACGAACCTTCGCGGCAGCAGCCATCACGTTCGGGTGCGACGCGATCGTCGTGTTCGTGGTCAGCGCGCGGTTCGATGCGAGCTGCTGTTGCGCTGCGTCGACCGACGCCTGGGCGGCGCGCACCGCGTCGCGCGCGTGGGAGATTTCTTCCTGCGACACGGCGCCCGTCTGCGCGACGGCCATCCGGCGGCGCAGGTCGTCCTGCGCCTTCGACAGGTCGGACTGACGCAGCGCCACTTGTGCGCGGTACTGGTCGTCGTTGACGAACAGGCCGCGTACCTGGCGCACCGTCTGCGCGAGGTTGGCCTCGGCCTGCTGCAACGCGACCTGCGAGTCGGCCGGGTCGAGCACGACCAGCGGATCGCCGGCCTTGACCGTCTGCGTATCGTCGGCCTTCACGGCGATCACCGTACCCGTGACCTGCGGCGTGATCTGCACGACGTTGCCGTTCACGTACGCGTCGTCGGTCTCTTCATGGAAGCGCGCGACGAGGAAGTAGTACAGGCCGTACGCGATGGCCGCGATCACGATGACCGCGATCAGCAGCGTCATCATCCGTTTGCGCTTCCCGTTGTTCTGCGGCTGTGCGCTGGCGGCGTTTTGTTGAGGGTCGCTCATGGCGATTTTCTCCGTCCGTTATTTCGAGTATCTGCGTAGTGGTGGCGCCGGATCAGTTGGCGGCCTGTTTTGTCTGCTTGTCGGCGTCCGGTGCGGCGAGCCGCGTGCCGGTCGCGTCGAACCCGCCGCCGAGCGCCTTGATCAACGCGAGCTGCATGTCGCGCCGGCGCATCTTCAGGTTGGTCACCGTCTGTTCCGATGCGAGGCGGTTGCTGTCCGCGGTCAGCACCTGGAGCTGCGGCGACAGGCCGGCCTTGTAGCGGATCACGGCGAGGTCGTACGCACGCGTCGACGCATCGAGCGCACGCTGCGCATCGTCCATCTGGCGATCGACCGCGCGAATCGACGCGACCTGGGTCGCGACGTCGTTCAGCGCGCCGATCAGCGTCTGGTTGTAGTTCGCGACCGACAGGTCGAAGTCGGCGTAGCGGCCCTTGAGCTGCGCGCGCAACGCGCCGGCATCGAAGATAGGCAGGTGGATGGCCGGGCCGAACTGCGCCTGGCGGCTCGCGAAATTCAGGAATTTGCCCCAGCCGAACGCATCGAAGCCGAAGCCGGCGGCGAGGTTCACGTCCGGGAAAAACTCGGCCTTCGCTTCCTTCACGTCGTGCATCGCGGCCTCGACCTGCCAGCGTGCGGCGACGATGTCGGGGCGGCGCGACACGAGGTCGGCCGGCAGGTTGCCGGGCAGTGCGACTTCGCCGGTCGGGTTCATCACCGGCGCGGCGATCTGCAGCCCGCGGTCCGGACCCTTGCCGAGCAGCGCGGCGAGCTGGTAACGCACGGTCGTGATCTGGCCGTCGAGGTCGGACAGCGACGCCTGGGTCGTCGCGATATTGCCGCGCGCAGTCTGGCGTTCAACATTGGTGTCGAGGCCGGCGGATACGCGGCCGTCGGTGATCTTGCCGACCGTCTGGCGATTGGTGATCTCGCGCTGCGCGATGTCGCGCAGCGCATACAGTTGCGCGAGCGAGTTGTAGGTGCGTGCGACCGACGATGCGAGCGTGATGCGCGCCTGCTGCATGTCGGCTTCGGCGGCCTTTTCCTGCGACACGGCCGTGTGCAGGCGCTCGCGGTTCTTGCCCCACAGATCGAGATCCCATGACGCGCTCGCGAGCGCGTTGTTCTCGCTGTACCACTGTCCGCCGTACGGGGGCGGGAACAGCGCGTTCGACGAATACAGCTCGCGCGTCCACGAGTAGCTGGCTTCGGCCTTCGGCATCAGGTTCGAGCGCGACGATTCGATGTACGACGACGCCTTCGCGATGCGCGCCTGCGCCTGCGCGATCGACGGGTTGCCCTGGAGCGCCTCGTCGATCAGCTTCGGCAGCTGCGGATCCCCGAACTGGTTTGCCCAGTCGAGCGCCGGCCACTGGCCGCCCTGGGCCGGCAGGCTCTGGGCGGTTTCGAATTGCGACGCGGGAGCGATCTGCTTGTCGCTTTTGATGCCGATGTAGTTTGCGCAGCCCGCCAGTGCCAGCGCGGCAACCGCGGCGGCGACGGCGGCGCGGCACGACCCGGCGCGCACGAACAACGGGGAGGATTTCATCGCGCTGTTCCCTGACTCGGAATGAATGATGGACACTGCAAGGATTTCCTTACACTAATCTGTCAAAAGTAATTGTTATGGCAACTATTACGTGATGCTACTGCCCGCGGTCTCGCAATAGTTGCTGAGAATGCGGCGCAGCATGCTCTTCAGGAACCCGACTTCTTCCGGCGTAAACCCGTCCAGCAACTCGTCGAGCACGCTGCGGAACACCGGCGGCAGTCGCTCGGCAAGCGCACGGCCTTCGTCGGTCAGCTCGAGGCGCACGACCCGCCGATCCTCGATGCTGCGCACGCGGGACAGCAGGCCGCGCTTCTCGACGCGATCGAGCAGGCGCGTGACCGCGCTTGCGTCGATCCCGTATTCCCGCGCGAGTTCGGCGGCCGTCGAGCACTTGCCGACCGCGATCATGAACAGCATGCTCGCCTGCGTGCCCGTGATGCCGAGCTCTTCCTGCGTGCGTTGCGTGACGAGGTTGGTCATCACGGACTTCACGCGTGACATCAGATAACCGACGCTGTCGTTCATCTGATACGAGGACAGTGGCGAAACAGGCGATTGAGAAGGAGAATCCGGCATAAAACCCTGAAGCTGCAATAGTTGACTAGGCAGCAGTATAGACACAATTGCTTGCCTCGGCAAATGTTAATCGAACGGGCGAGGGCGCGCTCCGTGGGCCGGAATTCCCTTGTCGCGGTAAGGGTTTTCGGTCGATTGGCGGCAGCTTTGAGGGATCGATTCAGCGCGCAAGGGAAGGGGCGGGGGCGCTGTTTGTTGCGTTGCAGCGGGCAGTCCGGCTCTCGACATTCGCACGTGCTATAATTCGTGGTTTCCAAGCTGCAACGCGCGCGCACGTGTCGAACGAGCGTGCGCGTTTGCGCGTTCAACGATTTCCAGGTTTCTATGACCCGCGCCCTTCGCAACATCGCCATCATCGCTCACGTCGACCACGGCAAGACCACGCTCGTCGACCAACTGCTCCGCCAGTCCGGCACCTTCCGCGAGAACCAGCAGATTGCCGAACGCGTGATGGACTCGAACGACATCGAAAAAGAGCGCGGGATCACGATTCTCGCGAAGAACTGCGCGGTCGAATACGAAGGCACGCACATCAACATCGTCGACACGCCGGGGCACGCGGACTTCGGTGGCGAGGTCGAGCGCGTGCTGTCGATGGTCGACTCGGTGCTGCTGCTCGTCGACGCCGTCGAAGGCCCGATGCCGCAGACGCGCTTCGTCACGAAGAAGGCGCTCGCGCTCGGCCTGAAGCCGATCGTCGTCGTCAACAAGATCGACCGTCCGGGCGCGCGGATCGACTGGGTCATCAACCAGACCTTCGACCTGTTCGACAAGCTCGGCGCGACCGAAGAGCAGCTCGACTTCCCGATCGTCTACGCGTCGGGCCTGAACGGCTACGCGTCGCTCGACCCGGCCGCTCGCGAAGGCGACATGCGCCCGCTGTTCGAGGCGATCCTCGCGCACGTGCCGGTTCGCCCGGCCGATCCGGAAGCGCCGCTGCAGCTCCAGATCACGTCGCTCGACTTTTCGACGTATGTCGGCCGGATCGGCGTCGGCCGCATCACGCGTGGCCGCATCAAGCCGGGTCAGCCGGTCGTGATGCGCTTCGGCCCGGAAGGCGACGTGCTGAACCGCAAGATCAACCAGGTGCTGTCGTTCAAGGGCCTCGAGCGCGTGCAGGTCGAGTCGGCCGAAGCCGGTGACATCGTGCTGATCAACGGTATTGAAGACGTCGGCATCGGCGCGACGATCTGCGCGGTCGATACGCCGGAAGCGCTGCCGATGATCACCGTCGACGAGCCGACGCTGACGATGAACTTCCTCGTCAACTCGTCGCCGCTCGCCGGCCGCGAAGGCAAGTTCGTGACGAGCCGCCAGATCCGCGACCGCCTGATGAAGGAACTGAACCACAACGTCGCGCTGCGCGTGAAGGACACGGGCGACGAAACGGTGTTCGAAGTATCGGGCCGCGGCGAACTGCACCTGACGATTCTCGTCGAGAACATGCGCCGCGAAGGCTATGAGCTGGCCGTGTCGCGTCCGCGCGTCGTGATGCAGGAAATCGACGGCGCGCGGCACGAGCCGTACGAACTGCTGACCGTCGACGTCGAGGACGAGCACCAGGGCGGCGTGATGGAAGAGCTCGGCCGCCGCAAGGGCGAAATGCTCGACATGGCGTCGGACGGCCGCGGCCGCACGCGTCTCGAGTACAAGATCTCGGCGCGTGGCTTGATCGGCTTCCAGAGCGAATTCCTGACGCTCACGCGCGGCACGGGCCTGATGAGCCACATCTTCGATTCGTACGCGCCGGTCAAGGACGGCTCGGTCTTCGAGCGTCGCAACGGCGTGCTGATTTCGCAGGACGACGGCGCTGCCGTGGCCTACGCACTGTGGAAGCTGCAGGATCGCGGCCGCATGTTCGTGAAGCCGGGTGATGCGCTCTATGAGGGCATGATCATCGGCATCCACAGCCGTGATAACGACCTCGTCGTGAACCCGATCAAGGGCAAGCAGCTGACGAACGTGCGTGCGTCGGGTACCGACGAAGCCGTGCGTCTCGTGCCGCCGGTCCAGATGTCGCTCGAGTACGCGGTCGAATTCATCGACGACGACGAGCTCGTCGAAGTGACGCCGCAGTCGATCCGCCTGCGCAAGCGCTTCCTGAAGGAGCACGAGCGTCGCCGCGCGAGCCGCGAAGGCGCGGTCGACTAAGCGTTTCGACCGTTCGCTGCATCACGGAAAAGGCTGCCTGCGGGCAGCCTTTTTTGCATCTGCGCGATGTGCAATCGGACTGTCTGCAAAACACTGTTCCCGCGGGTCGTGGCAATCCGGCAAAACCCCGTCGCGTGGTGCTTTCAGGCACATTTCGTCGTGAACTCCGGTAACGGTTCTGTGATATGCTGCGCGCACGCAAGTTTTAGGTCCTTCCAAGCAAGACTTGATTCGCAATCCGCTAAACGGTCAGGCCGTGTCGCGGAAGGTTGAGTAACCCGCTATTTCTCGAGAAGCTCGAAGAAAGGTGAGCGTAAAATGTCAGATGTAATGAAGCAGTTTCAGCTGAACTCCTATCTGTTCGGCGGCAATGCTTCGTACGTTGAAGAACTGTACGATGCATACCTCAACAATCCGGCATCCGTGCCGGAGAACTGGCGAGAGTATTTCGACGCGCTGCAGAACGTGCCTGCAACGGACGGTTCGAATGCCAATGACGTCGCCCATTTCCCGATCGTCGAATCGTTCGCCGAGCGTGCGAAGGCCAATGCCTTCATCCCGCGCGAAAGCACCAGCAATCTGGCTGCGGCACGCAAGCAAGTGCACGTCCAGTCCCTCATCAGCGCCTATCGCTTCCTCGGCTCGCAATGGGCCAATCTGGATCCGCTGAAGCGTCGCGAACGTCCCGCCATTCCCGAGCTCGAACCCGCGTTCTACGATTTCTCCGAAGGCGACCTCGACCAGACGTACAGCGCAAGCAACCTGTACTTCGGTTTCGACCAGGCTTCGCTGCGTGACATCGTCAAGGGTCTGCGCGACACGTACTGCGGCACGATCGGTGCCGAATACATGTACATCAGCGACCCGGAACAGAAGCGCTGGTGGCAGGAGCGCCTGGAGTCGATCCGCGCGACGCCGAACTTCTCGGCAAACGAGAAGAAGCACATCCTGAATCGCCTGACGGCCGCTGAAGGCCTCGAGCGCTATCTGCACACCAAGTACGTTGGCCAGAAGCGCTTCTCGCTCGAAGGCGGCGAAAGCTTCATCGCGGCGATGGACGAAGTCGTCCAGCACTCGGGCAAGCGCGGCGTGCAGGAAATCATCATCGGCATGGCCCACCGTGGCCGTCTGAACGTGCTGGTCAACACGCTGGGCAAGATGCCGGCCGACCTGTTCGCCGAATTCGAAGGCAAGCACGTCGACGACCTGCCGGCCGGTGACGTGAAGTACCACAAGGGCTTCTCGTCGGACGTGTCGACGGAAGGCGGCCCGGTTCACCTGTCGCTCGCGTTCAACCCGTCGCACCTCGAAATCGTGAACCCGGTGGTCGAAGGTTCCGCGAAGGCGCGGATGGACCGTCGCGGTGACGAAGACGGCCTGCAGGTGCTGCCGGTGCAGATCCACGGCGACGCGGCCTTCGCCGGCCAGGGCGTCGTGATGGAAACGCTGAACCTCGCGCAGACGCGCGGTTACGGCACGCACGGCACGCTGCACATCGTCATCAACAACCAGATCGGCTTCACGACGTCCGACCCGCGCGACGCGCGCTCGACGCTGTACTGTACCGACGTGGTCAAGATGATCGAAGCGCCGGTGCTGCACGTGAACGGCGACGATCCGGAAGCCGTCGTGCTCGCGATCCAGATCGCGATCGACTACCGGATGCAGTTCCACAAGGATGTCGTGATCGACATCGTCTGCTTCCGCAAGCTGGGTCACAACGAGCAGGACACGCCGGCCGTCACGCAGCCGCTGATGTACAAGAAGATCGCGCAGCACCCGGGCACCCGTGCGCTGTACGCAGAGAAGCTCGTGCAGCAGGGCGTGATCAGCGCGGAAGACGCCGACAACTACGTGAAGGCGTACCGCAAGGCGATGGACGACGGTCACCACACCGTTGATCCGGTCCTGTCGAACTACAAGAGCAAGTACGCGGTCGACTGGGTTCCGTTCCTGAACCGCAAGTGGACGGATGCAGCCGACACTGCCGTGCCGCTCGCCGAATTGAAGCGCCTTGGCGAACGCATCACGACGGTTCCGGAAAACTTCAAGGTTCACCCGCTCGTCGAGCGCGTGATCAACGACCGCCGCAACATGGCGCGCGGCGACCAGCCGCTCGACTGGGGCATGGGCGAACACCTCGCATTCGCGTCGCTCGTCGCGTCGGGCTACTCGGTGCGCCTGACGGGCCAGGACTCGGGCCGCGGCACGTTCACGCACCGTCACGCGGTGCTGCACGACCAGAACCGCGAGCGCTGGAACGACGGTACGTACGTGCCGCTGCAGAACATCGCCGAAGGTCAGGCGAAGTTCACGGTGATCGACTCGGTGCTGTCGGAAGAAGCGGTGCTGGGCTTCGAATACGGTTATTCGACCGCCGAGCCGAACACGCTCGTGCTGTGGGAAGCCCAGTTCGGCGACTTCGTGAACGGCGCGCAGGTCGTGATCGATCAGTTCATCTCGTCGGGCGAAGTGAAGTGGGGCCGCGTGTCGGGCCTCACGATGCTGCTGCCGCACGGCTACGAAGGCCAGGGTCCGGAACACTCGTCGACCCGTATCGAGCGTTTCCTGCAACTGTGTGCCGATCACAACATGCAGGTCGTTCAGCCGACGACGCCGGCGCAGATCTTCCACCTGCTGCGTCGCCAGATGATCCGTCTGTTCCGCAAGCCGCTGATCGTCGCAACGCCGAAGTCGTTGCTGCGCCACAAGGAAGCGGTGTCGGACCTGTCGGAACTCGCGAAGGGTTCGTTCCAGCCGGTGCTGGGCGAAACCGACGGCGGCATCGACGCGAAGAAGGTCAAGCGCGTGCTGGCGTGCTCGGGCCGCGTGTATTACGACCTCGTCGCACATCGCCGCGAAGCGAAGGCGAACGACGTCGCGATCATCCGTATCGAGCAGCTGTATCCGTTCGCGCACAAGCAGTTCGAAGCCGAAATGAAGAAGTACGAGAACGCGACTGAAGTGGTCTGGGTGCAGGACGAGCCGCAGAACCAGGGCCCCTGGTTCTACGTCGAGCACCATCTGAAGGAAGGCATGAAGGAAGGGCAGAAGCTGGCATACAGCGGCCGTCCGGCTTCGGCCTCGCCGGCGGTTGGCTACTACGCGAAGCACTACGAGCAGCAGAAGGCCCTCATCGAAGGTGCTTTCGGCCGCTTGAAGAGCGCATCGATCGCGAAATAACCGACGGAAGCGAAACGGGAAGGCGCGTGGCGCTTTCCCGTCTCTTTTGGCCTGCCGGGCGCGTTGCGCGCCGCACCGGCCGAAGGAGTCGCACGAACCTCGTCATTACCCAGATTAAGCATCCAGGAAAATCACATGGCTATCGTAGAAGTCAAAGTCCCCCAGCTTTCGGAGTCGGTTTCGGAAGCCACCATGCTGCAGTGGAAGAAGAAGCCGGGCGAAGCAGTCGCTCAAGACGAAATCCTGATCGAACTCGAGACCGACAAGGTCGTGCTCGAAGTGCCGGCACCGGCCGCGGGCGTGCTTGCGCAAGTGCTGCAGAACGACGGTGACACCGTGGTCGCCGACCAGATCATCGCGACGATCGACACCGAAGCGAAGGCCGGTGCTGCCGAAGCAGCGGCAGGCGCCGCCGAAGTGAAGCCGGCGGCAGCGCCTGCTGCAGCCGCACCGGCAGCACAGCCGGTTGCCGCAGTTGCATCGTCGGCAACCGCATCGCCGGCCGCAGCCAAGCTGCTGGCCGAGAAGGGCCTGTCGGCAGGCGACGTCGCAGGTTCGGGCCGCGACGGCCGCGTCACGAAGGGCGATGCGCTGGCCGCAGGCAGCGCACCGAAGGCCGCTCCGGCCGCCGCACCGGCGAAAACCGCCGCTGCGAAGCCGGCGCTGCCGGAAGTGAAGGTGCCGGCGTCGGCAGCGACGTGGCTGAACGACCGTCCGGAACAGCGCGTGCCGATGTCGCGCCTGCGTGCGCGTATCGCCGAGCGTCTGCTCGAATCGCAGCAAACCAACGCGATCCTGACGACGTTCAACGAAGTGAACATGGCTCCGGTCATGGAACTGCGTAACAAGTACAAGGACAAGTTCGAGAAGGAACATGGCGTGAAGCTGGGCTTCATGTCGTTCTTCGTGAAGGCGGCCGTGCACGCGCTGAAGAAGTTCCCGCTCGTGAACGCGTCGATCGACGGTAACGACATCGTCTATCACGGCTACTTCGACATCGGTATCGCGGTCGGTTCGCCGCGCGGCCTGGTCGTGCCGATCCTGCGCAATGCGGACCAGCTGAGCCTCGCCGAGATCGAGAAGAAGATCGCCGAATTCGGCCAGAAGGCGAAGGACGGCAAGCTGTCGATCGAGGAAATGACGGGCGGTACGTTCTCGATCTCGAACGGCGGCGTGTTCGGCTCGATGCTGTCGACCCCGATCATCAACCCGCCGCAGTCGGCCATCCTCGGCGTGCACGCGACGAAGGAGCGCCCGGTTGTCGAGAACGGCCAGATCGTGATCCGTCCGATCAACTACCTGGCACTGTCGTACGACCACCGGATCATCGACGGCCGCGAAGCAGTCCTGTCGCTCGTCGCGATGAAGGATGCGCTGGAAGATCCGGCACGCCTGCTGCTCGACCTGTAAGCCAAGTCTCACCGCATTGATCCGCTCGGCACGCTCGCGTCTACGCGCGAGCGTGCGGGTGTACAAGTAGAAAGGATTGTCATGTCCAAGGAATTTGACGTCGTCGTGATCGGCGCCGGCCCCGGCGGCTACATCGCCGCGATTCGCGCCGCGCAGCTCGGCAAGACCGTTGCCTGTATCGAGAAGTGGAAGAACCCGGCCGGCGCGCTGAAGCTCGGCGGCACCTGCCTGAACGTCGGCTGCATCCCGTCGAAGGCGCTGCTCGCGTCGTCGGAAGAGTTCGAGAATACGTCGCACCACCTGGCCGACCATGGCATCACGGTTGACGGCGTGAAGATCGACGTCGCGAAGATGCTCGGCCGCAAGGACGCGATCGTCGAGAAGATGACGAGCGGTATCGAGTTCCTGTTCAAGAAGAACAAGATCACCTGGCTGAAGGGCCACGGCAAGTTCACCGGCAAGACCGACGCCGGCGTGCAGATCGAAGTGAGCGGCGAGGGTGAAGCCGAAGTCGTCACCGCGAAGAACGTGATCATCGCGACGGGCTCGAAGGCGCGTCACCTGCCGAACATCCCGGTCGACAACAAGATCGTGTCGGACAACGAAGGTGCGCTGACGTTCGACTCGGTGCCGAAGAAGCTCGCCGTAATCGGCGCAGGCGTGATCGGCCTCGAGCTCGGCTCGGTGTGGCGTCGCTTGGGTGCCGAAGTGACGGTGCTCGAAGCGCTGCCGGCGTTCCTCGGCGCAGCCGACGAAGCGCTCGCGAAGGAAGCGGCCAAGCTGTTCAAGAAGCAGGGCCTCGACATTCATCTCGGCGTGAAGATCGGTGACGTGAAGACGACCGCGAACGGCGTGTCGATCGCTTACACGGACAAGGACGGCAACGCGCAGACGCTCGATGCCGACCGCCTGATCGTGTCGGTCGGCCGCGTGCCGAACACCGACAACCTCGGCCTCGAGGCAATCGGCCTGAAGGCGAACGAGCGTGGCTTCATCGACGTGGATGACCACTGCCGTACCGCAGTGCCGAACGTCTACGCGATCGGCGACGTGGTGCGCGGCCCGATGCTCGCGCACAAGGCGGAAGACGAAGGCGTGCTGGTCGCGGAAGTGATCGACGGCCAGAAGCCGCACATCGACTACAACTGCATTCCGTGGGTGATCTACACGTACCCGGAAATCGCATGGGTCGGCAAGACGGAGCAGCAACTGAAGGCCGAAGGCCGCGAGATCAAGTCGGGCAAGTTCCCGTTCTCGATCAACGGTCGCGCGCTCGGCATGAACGCACCGGACGGTTTCGTGAAGATGATCGCCGACGCGAAGACCGACGAACTGCTCGGCGTGCACGTGATCGCGGCGAATGCGTCGGACCTGATCGCGGAAGCCGTAGTGGCGATGGAGTTCAAGGCGGCGTCGGAAGACATCGCCCGTATCTGCCACCCGCACCCGTCGATGTCGGAAGTGATGCGCGAAGCGGCGCTCGCCGTCGACAAGCGCTCGCTGAACAGCTGAGCGCGGTATAGTGCCGGCCGGCCGTCGGCCGGCGCAGCCGTCTCATGACGAAGGCGGGCGGGGGTTTTCCGCTCGCCTTCGTTTTTTCCGGTTTGCCCGATGAACGTCACCGAATACTACACGCGCGAATTGACCACGCGCGGCTATCAGTCCGATCCCGCCCAGCGCGTGGCCGTCGATCGCCTGCAGCACTGCTTCGACGAGTGGGTCGACTACAAGGCGCGCCGCTCGAACGCGTTCAAGAAGCTCATCAATCATCCGGACCTGCCGCGCGGCGTCTACATGTGGGGCGGCGTCGGCCGCGGCAAGAGCTTCCTGATGGACAGCTTCTACGCGGTGGTGCCCGTGCAGCGAAAGACGCGCCTGCACTTCCACGAATTCATGCGCGAAGTGCACCGCGAACTCGAGGAACTGAAAGGGCAGGCCGATCCGCTCGACGAGCTCGCGCGACGCATAGCGAAGCGCTACCGGCTGATCTGTTTCGACGAATTCCACGTGTCGGACATCGCGGACGCGATGATCCTGTACCGGCTACTCGATCGCCTATTCAACAACGGCGTGCAGTTCGTGATGACGTCCAATTACGATCCCGACGACCTGTATCCCGATGGCCTGCATCGCGACCGCATGCTGCCGGCGATCGCGCTGATCAAGCAAAAGCTCGACGTGCTGAACGTCGACGCGGGCGTTGACTATCGCCAGCGCACGCTCGCGCAGGTGCAGATGTATCACACGCCGCTCGGTGCGGATGCCGATCGCGAACTGCGTCATGCATTCGCGAAGCTCGCCGCGGTGCCGGACGAAAGCCCGATCCTGCATATCGAGAAGCGCGAGCTGAAGGCGTTGCGCAAGGCCGACGGGGTCGTTTGGTTCGATTTCGCGACGTTGTGCGGCGGCCCGCGTTCGCAGAACGACTATCTCGAGCTGGCCAGCCGTTTTCACGCGATCGTGCTGTCCGAAGTGCCGCAGATGTCGCCGCGCATGGCGTCCGAGGCGCGGCGCTTCACCTGGCTCATCGACGTGCTGTACGATCACAAGGTCAAGCTGCTGATGTCCGCGGCGGTGCCGGCGGAGCAGTTGTACGTCGAAGGGCCGATGGCGAACGAGTTCGCACGCACGGTATCGCGGATCGTCGAGATGCAGTCAAAGGAGTATCTCGAAACGCCGCGCCGCATCGTCGATACTTCGTTGACCTGATCGCGGTCTTCGGCAGGTGGCGGCTTCAACCGTCAATTCCGGTCAAATTCTGGCGATCTCCGGGCATTTTCGGACATGTCTTATATTCATCGTTGAGGCCAGCCGATATCGTTGTGTCATGGTTCCTAAGGCTGGAGATGTCCATGACACCGTATCGCGATCTGACAAACCACGAGTGGCACTGCGTCGTGCCGCTTCTGCCCGAAATGCAGCCGCGCACCGAGTTGCGCGGCCGACCGTTGGCCAACACCCGCGCGGTCCTGAACGGCGTACTCTGGGTCATCTATAGCGGTGCGACGTGGTCTGCGATGCCGCGTCGTTACCCTTCGTACCAGACATGCCATCGCCGCTTCAAGGTCTGGCACGAGACCGGCACGTTGATGCAGGTGATGCGCGAGCTGTATGGCGACGTAGGCGCGAATCTGTGCAACGAACTGTCCACGCGGATGCGCAAGCATGCGCAATCGAAAGCGGCCGAGGTGAGGAGTGCCGCAGCGCCGGTATATCGTGCACCGGGCGGCTATGCGTCGGACACGCTGAAGCACGCAGCGTGATGTCGTTCGATTTCATTCACGCCCACACCAAAACAAAATCGGCCTGACGACGACGTCGCAGGCCGATTTTTCATTGCGTCGAGCGTCGCGTTATTGTGCGCGAACCCAGGTCTGCGATCGGCCGAGCAGCGATACGCCGATGTAGCCGCGCACGACGAGCTTCTGGCCGCCGTCCTCAAGCGACATCTTGCACTTATAGACCTTGCCGTTTTCCGGGTCGAGAATGTTGCCGCCGTCCCAGTGGTCGCCGTCCTTCTTCATCGCCTTGATGATCGTCATGCCTTTGATGAGCTGATCCTTGCGCTCGTCCGTGCATGCAGTGCAGCGACGATCGGGCGTGTCGTTGGCGCCGAGGCCCTTGACGACCTTGCCCGACAGCGAACCGTCGCCGTCGTCGGCGATCTGCACGAGTGCCTTCGGCTGATGCGTGTTGTCGTCGATGGTCTGCCACATGCCGATGGGGTTATCGGTCTGGGCGAACGTGGGGGCGGCGCAAGCGAGCAAGGCACTTGCGACAGCCAGTGCGCGCAACGGGCGGGTCAGTTGAATCATCGTCTTCCTCCTTGTTTCATGTCGTGTTCGATGCGCCCGCACGACCGTCTGCATGGGGCGGTCATGTTGCGAGCTTTGCCAGAATACGTGAAACCGCGCGCTGCGTTTGATAGAGGGGACTCTAATCGAAACAGCCCGCAAGACACGGACTGTTTGGTGACTGATCAGTTGAGCTGATACGAGAATGCAGCATTCACGCGCGGGCTGCGCGATGCGCTTTCAACCGGTGCATCGCCGACAGGCTTCGCGATATTCAGGTCGAGACTGTAGTAGCGGCTGTCCGAAAACCGCACGCCGATACCGACCGACGACAGGCGGCTCGGCGACGGCGTGCCCGTGTGCAGGTATACGCGCGCCATATCGTATGCGATGTACGGCGTAATCGACTTCATGTACGTCCAGCCCGGCGTGAAGCCGCGGTTCACCTCCAGCGACATGCCCCAGCCCGAGTCGCCCGACGTTTCGCCAGGCTGGTAGCCGAGCGCGTAGCGCGTCGAACCGAACGAGATTTGTTCCGACGTCGGCAGTGAGTCGGGGCTGTACTGGCCGGTCAGCGAGACCGACGTGCCGATCTTGAACGGCCATTCGTTGGTCTGCGTGAAGGTCGCGCCGGTGCGCACGAACGTCAGCGAGATCGGGCTGTCCCCCGACGTCGTGTTCGAGCCGATCGTAATGTCCTGCGATTTCGACGCGCCGAGAATGTTGAAGCCCTTCGCGACGTTGACGCTGAGTTTCTGTACCTGCTTGGCCGACACGCTCGTGTAGTCGAGCTGCATTTGCAGCACGCGTACCTGCGATCGCGTGTCGATGCTGTTGCCGGTGATCTTGTTCTGGTAGCGGTCTTCGTTGTGCGACGCATAGCCCGACACGGTGCCGAGCAGGCTGCGCTGGTTGTTCAGCAGCAACGGATAGGATGCCGAAAGACCGAGTTTCTCGTTCTTGACTGTGCGCTCGACGGTCGACGGCAGGCCCGGGTTGTCGGTCGGCTTGCCGCGATACGTGCTGGCGTCGAGGCGTGTGACCAGGCCGCTGCTGCCGACCGGCACCGCGCCGCTGAATGCGACGTAGGTCTGCTTGTCGCGTCCGGGCGGCACCAGCGCGGAAATGCTCAATTGCTCGCCGAACGAGGTGAGGCCGTTCTCCGTTGCGGTGATGAGTCCCTGGACGCCCGGGTGATTGAAATCGATGCCGGTGCTGACGTTGAATGCCTTGCGGTCGACGGCCAGTTCGAGCGTCGTCGCACCGTCGGTCGTCTGCGGCGGTGGCACGTTGGCCTTCACCGTGACGCCGGGCAGGAGGCCAAAGGTATTCACGTAGCGTTCGAACGTCGCGCGGCGCAGCGGGCGATCGGCCGTGATGTGCGCGGCGATCGCGCGGATCTTCGATTCCATCGCGCCGGGTTTGCCGGTGACCTTGACGTCCGACACGTAGCCTTCGACGACCGTGACGCGCACGACGCCATTCTCGAACGTCTGCGCGGGAATGAATGCGAACGACAGCGCATAGCCGCGATCCTGGTACAGCTTGGTCACGCCGTTGGCGGTTTCGATCAGATCGCCGATCGTGATGTCCTTGCCGACGAGGGGCGTGAAGCGACGCGAGATTTCGTCGAACGGCACCGACTTCACGCCTTCAACCTGGAACGTCCTCGGCGTGAGGTGCCGCGACAACAGTTCCTGCAGTTGCGGTGCCTGTGGCGCGACCTGCACGGTGACGCTCGGGCCTTTCTTCGGCGCGTTGATCTGGGGGAGGGAATCGAGCGGGTTGCCCGCCGCGCGCGTCTGTGCGTGTGCCGTGCCTGCTGCCGCGATGGCGAGCAGCATCATCCATCTGTCGAGTCTGGATTTCATTGTTCTTCCTCGTAGGCCTTGTTTTTCGTCTTCTTTTCTAATGCGGGCGCGCAACACCGAGGTGTCGCGCCGCGTGCCGCATTGTGCCGGTTGTGTCTGTACGGCCGCGCCTCCCGCTCCGGCTGCAAAGGCGCGACCGTCCTCCTTCTTACTTGCCAACGCTACCCAGCGTGCCCAACAGTCCCGTTACCGGTGCCAGGAGACTCGTCGAGTTGCCAGACGATGCCGTCCCCGACACGCCGCCGATGAGCGACGTGACCGGCGCGAGCGGACTCGACGAAGCCCCGGATCCTGCTGCACCGCCGACTGCTCCGGTGACAGTATTCAGCAAACCGGTGACAGGCGCGAGTGGGTTTGCACCGCCCGTGCCACCCGTTGCGCCACCGAGTGTGCCCGTCACCGTCGACACGAGGCCCGTGACCGGCGCGAGCGGGCTGCTGCCGCTCGAACCGCCGACGCCGCCCAGCGCGCCGGTGACCGTCGAGACCAGGCCGGTGACCGGCGCGAGCGGATTGCCGCCCGAGTTGCCCGTTGCACCGCCAACTGCGCCCGTGAGCGAACCGAGCGGCGTCGCGCCGAGACCGGACAGCAGGCCGCCGAGCGGATTGGTCGAACTGGAGCCCGACGACGAACCGTTCTGGACGGTAGTCGTCGAGCCGCCGACGAGGCTCGTGATCAGGCCGGGGATCGGTGCCGCACCGTTCGGGCCGTTGGGGTTCACGAGGCCGCCCGCGTTGGTGACGGTGTTGCCGACCGTGGTGACGAGCTGGCCGACATCGCCGACGAGCGGCTGATTCGACGTGCTGCCGACCTGCTTGCCTGCCGAGCTGATTGCGCCGCCAACCTGGCCGAGCAGGCCCGACACCGGTTGTCCGAGGCCCGTGGTCGTGCCGACCTGCTGCGTGACCTGACCCGCGGTAATCACCAGCGGCGTGATTGCCGAACTGAGCGGCTGCGTTACTTGCTGCACGGCACCCGACGACAGCGTCGAGCCGATCGTCGTGCCGGCGGCCCCGAGGCCGTTGGCTACGGTGTCGAGCACGGTGCCGACCGGCGTCGTCACCGGGGCGAGCGGCGCGAGCTGCCCCGTGCCGAGTGCCTTGACCGTCGAGCTCAGGCCGGACACGGTGTTGCTCGTCGCACCGACGACATTCCCGAGGCCGGCGACCGTCGTGCCGACCGGATCCTTCGTTGTGCCGATCTGTCCCAGGCCGTTGCTGACAGCATCGACGGCTGCGCCGACGATCGTGCCGGTGCTGGCCAGGGTGCTGCCGACGCCCTTTGTCACGCCGTCGCCGAGGCCCGGCACGCTGATGTTGCCGACCGTGCTGCCGAGATCGGTAGCGGTCTGGCCGACCGTGCTGATGACGCCCTTGGTGCCGGTCGTCGTACCGCTGGTGCCGCTCGTGCCACTGGTCCCGCTCGTGCCGCTGGAGCTGCCGCCGTTGCTGCTGGTCGGCGGTGTGCTCACGCTGTTGCCGCCGCATGCGGCGAGCAGGCAGGCTGCTGCGAAGGCGGTGAGTGGTACGCGCCACTGGCGCGGGGCGGCCGTCGTAATGGAACGTTGCTGGGACATAAAGGACTCCTTGCTGTCTTGTCGATGAATGGATGCCTGATTACTTGCCGTGCGTGCCGCCGAGCAGGCCGCCGATCAGCGACGTGACAGGCGCGAGCGGATTCGAACCCGAGCCCGAGTTCGTGACGGCGCCTGTGGTGCCGCTCAATGCCGGTACGCCGACCGTGCTGGTGACAGCGGAAACCGCGCCCGTCACGGGAGCGAGCGGGTTGCTGCCGCCGGTGCCCGTTGCGCTGCCGAGCGCACCGGTGACCGTGGAGACCAGGCCCGTGACCGGGGCGAGCGGGCCACTGCTGGTGCCGCCAGTTGCGCCGCCGAGCGTGCCGGTGACCGTCGTGAGGAGGCCAGTGAGCGGCGCGAGCGGGTTGGTCGCGCCGCCGGTGCTGCCCGTCAGCAGGCCACCGACGGTCTTCACGGTATTACCGGTCGACGAGACGGTGTTGCCGAGGCCGGTCGTGACGGGGTTGCCGCCCGTCGATGCGATCAGCGCGCCGCCCTGGTTCGCGCCGTTGCCGATCGTGCCGAGCAGCATGTTGACCGGGGCGCCGAGGCCGGTGGCCGTCCCGATCGTTTGCGTCGTCTGGCCGACCATCGTCGTGATCGGCGTGATCGCCGAGCTGACCGTCTGCGTGACTTGCTGGATCGGGCCGGTCGACAGCACGTTGGACAGCGTGGTGCCACCGTTCGATACCGCATTGCCGACTTGCGTCACGAGGCCGCCGACCGCGCCGGTGACAGGGGCGAGCGGCGACAGGGGGCCGCTGCCGAGGCTCGTGACCAGGTTGCCGGTCTGCGTGACTGCGCCGCCGAGCTGGTTCACGACACCGCCCGTGCTGGCGACCGTGACGCCGACCGGGTCTTTCGTCGCGCCGAGCTGGCCAAGGCCGTTGCCGAGGCCATTGCCGAGCGCCGTTACCGCGCCGCCGACGTTCTGCACGATGCCGCCTGCCGCTTGCGTCGTGGCCGGGTTGACGCCGGGCAGCGACTGGCCGGCGATCACGGAGCCGAGGTTCGACGCGGTGCCGCCGACATCCGTGATGAGGTTGCTGCTGCTTGCGAGGACCTTTCCCACCGCGTTCGACGACACACCGGAGGTGCCGCTTGTGCCGCTGCTCGTTCCGCTCGTCGTCCCGCTCGTCGTCCCGCTGGTGCTGCCGCTCGTCGAACCGGACGTGCTGCCGCTGGTCGAGCCGCTGGTGCTACCCGAGGTGCTGCCGCTCGTCGAACCGGACGTGCCGCCCGAGGTGCCGCCACCCGACGTGGAGATCGAGTCTCCACCGCCGGCGCTCGAGCCGCCGCTGAGCCCCTTGCTGATGGACCCGGAGCCGCCGCATGCGGAGAGGGAAAGCATGGCTGCCACGGTGGCCGCGATCATAGTCGTCCGGAGCGTGCCATGAGGGATAACCTGAATGTCCATTTCGTCCTCGCATTGAAGCTGATGTTGTGTTGAGTGATGCGGGGATTACTCTGCAACTGTCGTGCCATTTCGATGATCGATGATCCGACGATCGGTTTTAAACGCGGCAATTCCTTGTCGGGAAAGGAGTTTGTGTAATTGAAAGATTGTTGAGATTGTTTAAAAAAGGTCGAGCGAGAACGGTTTCGGCCGTTTTGTAACGTAACGTCACATCATTGGCGTTACGCGTGCGGCGTAACGTAGGGCTGATAAAGACCCTGCGAGTGGTCCGGTTTTTTTACTGGTGGATTAGGCGTGCACATCTAACCTATCGTAAGTCCTATGTGTAAGTCGTACCGAAACGCCGTACAAGTGCGCTGTGCTCCGGAAATTTTTTTCGATTCATTCTTAAAAGAGGTTGGAATTCAAATAGGATCGGATATAGAATCCGGAGCAGATGTAAGCAAATGTACAATTCGGTACACTGCGTTCGAGGAGGGCACTATCGCGAATGTTAACTTGCATCAAATAGTGATACATGCCCCTCGGGGTGACATATAAAGAAAGCGCACTCGGTTGTCGTTATACAGGTGTAACGAACGACGCGGGGCAAGGGCCGGATATGCGGGGATGTACAACGTATAAAAGGCCAAAAAACGTACATACAGGCACGAGGAATTAAAAAATGAAAGCACTCATCAAGCGCTTCCTCAAGGAAGAAGACGGGGTTACCGCGATCGAGTATGGGCTGATTGCGGGTCTTATTGCCGTGGCAATCATAGGTGCCGTTTCGGGGTTGGGCACCGATCTCAGCTCCACATTTACCAAAATTGGTACCTGCATGACGACGCCAAGCAAGGACTGCTGGGGCACGTAAAGCACGGATCTTTATTGTCGTCTTTCGACTCGGGGCGGGCGGATAGTCTCAGTGATTCGCCTGCTTTTCTGGTTGTGGTCGGTTGCGGCGTCATGACACGTCTTGTTTTCATTGGGGTATTTCTGATCTGGACGATACTCGTTTCGGTCAGCGATATCCGTTTCCGGCGTATTCCAAATTCGCTTGTTTTGGCGGGGCTCTGCGGTGGGATGGGCGGTGCTTTTCTAAACGCAAATCCTTTCGCTGTCTCCCCAATGCAGGCGCTGATCGGCATGTTGGTCGCGCTAATCGTGTTTTTCCCGCTGTTCTTGTCGCGCGTTATGGGCGCTGCAGACGTGAAAATCTTTGCCGTGCTTGGCACGTGGTGTGGCGTGTATGCGCTGCTATGGCTGTGGGTTATCGCGAGTTTGGCCGCGGGTGTTCATGTACTCGTTTTGATTCTGCTGGCGGATGCACCGTTCGGGGCACTGTGGCGGCGTGGTACGCCCGCGATGGCGCTCGGCGGTCGGCGGGCTACGCCTTACGCAGCGTTTCTCGTACTGCCTGCTGCCGCATGGCTTTTGCATCTGATGCTTGTAAGGGGAACGTGATGGCCCGCTGGCAGCAAACGCGCCAATCCTGCAATTGGCGACGGCAACGGGGGGTAGCGGCAATCGAGTTCGCATTCGTATTTCCGCTGTTCTTTCTGATTTTTTACGCGATTGTCACGTTTGGGATGATTTTCGTCATTCAGCAGAACTTGACGTTCGCGGCGTCCGAAGGTGCGCGCGCCGCCTTGAACTACACGTCGTCGCCATGCGACCGCTTGAAAGTGGCAGCTGCTACCGCTTGCACGGCGATCAATGGTGGCAACACGCCGTGGGGAAAATTCGCGACCGTTGCCACGCAGGTGAACGGGGCGGGGGCGACGACGGCGGCGAATTGTGATGCGTCGTTCACGCCATCGTCACCGGATTCCTGCAGCACCACGTTTACGCCATCGTCAACATCCACGTTCAACGTGATGGTGACGATGACGTACTCGTACGCGGACAAACCGCTGATCCCGTGGCTATTCATATTCTCGGCGCCCCAATTGCAGAGCAGTGCGACGGTGCAAATTTCGCCGAACTTTCTTTGATATGCATGAACGTTCCGTCTTTCCCAATATAAACGTAGTCCCTCGACCGTCCGCACGCGCCAGAACTTGACTCCGGCATTCCAATACCAACATGGCCAACAATCTGACAAAGATCATCGCGGGGTTGCTGATTGCAATCGCTATTCTGCTCGGAATTTATGCATGGATGCTTGGGCGCAGTACGTCGCGTCCACCTCCTGCACAACAGGCCGTCGCCTTGAACCCGGTGCCGGTGGTCATCGCGACCCGCATACTGCCGGTCGGTCAGCCGATTGCTGCCGATGCATTGAAGGTTCAACCGACTGCTCCTGCGCCGGCTGGTGCGTTTGTCGATCCGGCCCCCCTCGTCGGTCGCGTTCCTGCGAGGGACATTCCGGCGTCGGCGCCGGTCGTGTCGGATGCACTGGTGTCCGGGCTTGCCGAGGACGTTCAGCCAGGCGAACGCGCGATTGCGGTTCGCGTCGATGAGACCAATGCGGTCGGCAACCGCCTGCGGCCCGGCAACTTCGTCGACGTCTTCGTGAACCTGAAGCGGGAAGCGGGCGCGGGGATGCTCGATGGCGAAGTATCGCAGACGCAAGCGAGACTCCTGATGTCGAAGGTGCGCGTGCTGTCGTTCGGCGACGCGACGCCGGAGCGTGACAGCGGCAGCAACACGAACGGCAATAACGGCCAGCCGAGCAACACGCGCATCGCGGTACTCGCGGTACCGACCGCGCAGGTCGATGCACTGACACTCGGTGAGTCGAGCGGCCGGCTGACGCTCGCGCTGCGCAACCCGCGCGACGACGAGCTTGCGACGCAGACGGTAGCGGTGCGCACGGACAACAAGCTGTCGCCGTCGGCGCTTGCCGCGGCCGGCGTTTCGCTGCATCAGCTGTCCGGCACGCCGAGGACCGCCGTGGTCAACGTGAATGTGCCGCCGCTGCCGTCGCGCTTGCCGCTGGCGGTGCGCTCAGGCGGCAGCGGAGGCGGGGGCAACATCGAGGTAATCCGCGGCGGCCGCTCGGAAACGGTTTCGTATTGAACAACATCGATGGCCATCGATATCAGCGACGACAAGTAACGGCCGTGCCACGGTCCAACAAACAATGAAAAACACACTGACTGCATTCGCGATTGCTCTCTGGGCCCTGACATTCGCCTCCATTGCAAGCGCGAGCGGTACGATCGAGCTGGCGGTTGGCGCGCAGCGGCAGATTTCCGCAGGCCGCGCGCTGCAGCGGGTCGCAGTCGGCGATCCGGCGATCGCCGACGTACTGATCATGAAGGGCAGTCGTTCCGGTTCCGTGCTGTTGACCGCGAAAGCGCCGGGTGCGACGAACGTGATGTTGTGGGAACGCGGGCACGACGAGCCGACGGTCTGGAGTGTCGAAGTCGTCGACGCCGCGGCACATGCGGTACTCGACGGTTCGACGCCGCAGGTGAAGGCATACGGCGGGACGTCGGTGCTGCGGGGAACGTCGGCATCGCTCGACGCTCACGAACGGGCCGTCGCGGTCGCCAAGAATATGAGCCCGAAAGGCACGGTGATCGATCGCTCGACGCTGGCCGGCAAGAACGTCGTGCAGGTCGATGTGCGGGTGGTCGAATTCAGCCGCTCGGTGCTCAAGCAAGTCGGCTTCAACTTCTTCAAGCAGAGCAACGGCTTTTCGTTCGGCTCGTTCTCGCCGGGCGGCGTGCAGTCATACAACGGTGGGTCGGGTCCGGGCACGGGGGGATACATTCCGACGCTTGGCGCACCGATGGCGTCTGCATTCAATCTGGTTGTAAACGCAGCGGGACATGGCATCTTTGCCGATCTGTCGCTGCTCGAAGCGAACAACATGGCACGCGTGCTCGCAGAGCCGACGCTCGTCGCACTGTCCGGCCAGAGCGCCAGCTTCCTCGCCGGCGGCGAGATTCCGGTACCGTCGCCGCAGGGGCTCGGCTCGACCGCGATCCAGTGGAAGCAATACGGCGTCGGGCTGTCGCTGACCCCGACGGTGCTGGGCCCGAACCGGATCGCGCTGAAGGTCGCGCCGGAATCGAGCCAGCTCGACTTCGTGAACAGCGTGACGATCAGCGGCGTCGCGGTGCCGGGCATCACGACGCGTCGTGCCGATACGACGGTCGAACTCGGTGACGGCGAGAGCTTCGTGATCGGCGGTCTGATCGACCGCCAGACGATGTCGAACGTGAACAAGGTGCCGCTGCTCGGTGACCTGCCGATCATCGGCACGTTCTTCAAGAACCTGAACTATCAGCAGAACGACAAGGAATTGCTGATCATCGTGACACCGCATCTCGTCGCACCGATCGCGAAGGGGGCGGTATTGCCGGCGACGCCCGGCGAGTTGTCCGAGCAGCGTGACGGGCCGGTCTGGCGATCCTACCTGGGCGGCGCGGCGTCGCCGGATGCTGCACCGGGGTTTTCGAAATGAATGTGAAGCACTGCGCGTTGCGGCACATCGCTATGCCTTGCGTAATCGGGGGTGTTCGACATGAATGCACGGACCCAATCATTGTGTGAACCCGCCGTGACCGACTACTTCGTGTGTGCATCGACAAAGGAAGCGCATGTGCGCTGGCTGGCCGACACGCTGGTGTCGGCCGGTGCGGTCGAGGCAGCATCGCTGGAACCGGGCGTGCTTGCGCAGCGCATCACGGGGCTCAATCCGGCGCTTGTGTTCATTGACTTCTCCGAACGCAGCGATGCGGCGAGCGTCGCTGCTGCCACGGTGCGCGCAGCGCATCCGGGTCTGCCGATCGTCGCGCTCGGTTCGCTCGCACAGCCGGAGAGCACGCTTGCCGCACTGCGTGCCGGCGTGCGCGACTTCATCGACGTGTCGGCATCGACCGAGGATGCGCTGCGGACGACACGCGGATTGCTGTCGCACGTCGGCGAGCCGACGAGCCGTCACGGCAAGGTCGCCGCGTTGCTCGGGGCGCGTGCCGGCATGGGCGTCAGCACGCTTGCCGCGAATCTCGCGGTCTGGTTGCAGAAGCGGGCGCTCGGCCCGGGGGCGACGGGCGGCCCGGACGGCAGCGCGCCGGTTGGTCGTCAAACCGCGCTGATCGATCTGGGCCTGCCGGCCGGTGACGGCGCGCTGTTCCTGAACACGCGCTGCGAATTCCATTTCATCGACGCCGTTCAGAATCTGCGCCGCATCGACCGCACGTTCGTGAACACAGCGCTCACGCGGCACCAGAGCGGCGTCGCACTGACGACGCTGCCGCCGGACCTCGGCGGGCTGCGCGACGTGTCGTATGCGTCGTGCATCGGCTTGCTGAACCGCTTCCGCGCGTTCTTCGACCAGCAGGTCGTGGATCTCGGCGGGTTCTCGAATCGCGAGTTCGTCACGCAGATCGCTGCAGCGGCTGACGAGGCGTGGCTCGTGTGCGATCAGGGCGTCGCATCGATCGTGTCGGCGGCCGACCTGCTCACCGGGCTACGCGATGCGGGTGTCGATACCGACCGCGTCAAGCTCGTGGTCAACCAGTACGATCCCGCTCTGAATCTGATGCCCGGGCAGATCGCGGAGCGTCTCGGCCTGGCGCTGGCCGGCACCTTGCCCGCGCGTCGCGTCGCGATCGGCCATGCCGCGAACCAGGGGCGGCTCATTGTCGATGCGGCGGAGCGCGATCCATATGTCCGCGCACTCGAATCCCTCGCCGCGCGGCTGCCCGGCGTATCGGGCATGGCAGGCGCGTCGCGCGCCACGCCGGGCCTGTCCGTGCTCAAGCGTTTCATTCAACCCTCGTCCAAGCGGTCATAACCGATGGCACACGACATTCAATTCGCCGACGGCACAGCGCCGTTTTCCCAGACGCAGCAGTTCCACGACATCAAGAATGCCGCGCACGAGCATTTGCTGACGCGCATCGAGGAACTGGGCGCCGAGTTCGGCCGATGGTCCCGCCAGGCGATCAATCAGTTCGTCGATCTCGAGATCGACAGCTTCGTGCGCCTGCGCCGCATTCCGCTCAACGAGAACGAGGTGCGTGCGATCGCGGAAGCGCTGACGAAGGAACTCGCGGGCTTCGGGCCGATCGAGGATCTGCTCGCGGATCCGGCCGTCGAGGATATCCTGATCAACGGTTACAACGACGTGTACGTGTCGCGTCACGGGATCCTCGCGAAGCTGCCGGTACGCTTCACCGACAACGCGCATTTGCTACGCATCGTGCGCCGGATCCTCGCGCCGATCGGGCGCCGCCTCGACGAGTCGAATCCGATGGTCGACGCGCGACTGCCCGATGGCGGACGCGTGAACGTCGTGATCGAGCCGCTGTCGATCGACGGCCCGATCGTGTCGATCCGGAAATTCCGCAAGGATCCGCTCAAGCCCTCGGACCTGCTCGGCAACGGCACGTACAACGAAGAGATCGGCGCGCTGCTCGAGGCGGCGGTCGAGGCACGCTGTAACGTGCTCGTGTCGGGCGGCACGAGTTCGGGCAAGACGTCGCTGCTCAACGCGCTCGCATTCCACATTCCGGAGGCCGAACGTGTCGTGACGATCGAGGATACGGCCGAGCTGTCGCTTAATCACCCGCACGTCGTGCGGCTTGAAAGCCGACCGGGCGGGTTCGACGGCACTGGCGTCGTGACGATTCGCGACTTGTTGCGCAACACGCTGCGGATGCGTCCGGACCGGATCATCGTCGGCGAAGTGCGCGGCGGGGAAGTGCTCGAAATGCTGCAGGCCATGAATACGGGCCACGATGGCTCGATGGGCACCGTGCACGCGAGCTCGCCGCGCGAGTGCCTGTACCGTCTCGAGATGCTTGCCGGTTTCGCGGGATTCCAGGGTACCGAGTCGAGCCTGCGTCGCCAGATCGCGAACGCGATCGACTTCATCGTGCAGATAGGACGGCTGTCGAATGGACGCCGCCGGATTCTGTCGATCACCGAAGTGACCGGGCTGTCCGACAACATCATCGCGACGCAGGAACTGTATCGCTACGAAGCGCGCGTGACGCCGGAGGGCGAGGAAGTCGATCACTGGGAATCGTTGGGTATCCATCCGCATTCGCCGAAGCTCGTACGTTTCCGCCAGGCGTTGACGAATAGCGGAATGAGCGGCGGTGGGTTCGGCGGCGGCTTTGGCGGCAGCGGTTTCGGTCGCGGCGGAGGCTTCAATGTATAGCGCGATGATTGGGGTGCTCGCGGTCGCGATGCTGTGCGTGGCATCGGCACTGATGCTGTGGCGACATGCGGAAACCCGGCGCGTGCGCACCGATGCGAAGCGCTTCATCGACAGTCGGCTTGAACCCGGTGCACGTGCGGCCGCACCGGCCGCAAGACCGGTCGTATCCACTGCGTCGCGGACTGTGTCGCCATCCGGTGGCGTGGGCAATGCGGTGTCCCGTGCATTCTGGATGCACGGGTATGAGGTCGCAACCGAGTATCTGGCCAACCTCGTGAATCGTGCCGGGATCGAGGGCGCGCGCGGCAAGGCGATCGTCGCGCTGACCGTGCTCGTCGCGATTGCGGCAATTGCTGGCAGCCGCGGCGGCGCGCTCGCGTGTTTCGCTGCGCTTGTTTGTGGGAGTGCGATTTTCGGCATCTGGCTTACCTCGCGAATCCAGCGGCGGCGACTGAAAATTGTCCGGCAGATTCCGTCGTTTCTCGACGGGATTGTGCGACTGGTGACCCTTGGCAACAGCGTCCCAGCCGCATTTCAGGCGGCACTGCTGACGACGGAGGAGCCGCTGCGGGGGTGTCTCGATCACGTGTCCCGGATGTTGCGTACGGGTGTCGAGATCGATCGCGCGATGCTTCATATCGCGAAGATCTACCGGACGCAAGAATTCGAACTTCTCGGATCGGTGCTGCGCTTGTCGGTCAAGTATGGCGGTCGTGCGGACGTGATGCTCGAACGCATGGCCGTGTTCATGCGCGACCTCGAACAGGCGGAACGCGAGCTGACGGCGATGTCGGCGGAGACGCGGTTGTCGGCGTTCGTGCTCGTGATGCTGCCGATCGCGATCGGCAGTTTTGTCGTGATGACCAATCCGAAGTACCTGGAAGGAATGTGGATTGATCAGGGCGGACGAATGTTCCTCATCTTCGCGTTCCTGCTGCAGGTTGCAGGTAGCGTGTGGTTGTATCGAATGGCTCGACTCAGGTGATGCGATGACGGCAACTCAGATCGGATCGGTTGCTCTGGCGCTCGGTGCGCTGGGCGTGCTGTTGCTTGGAATGATCGCATTGCTGCGCGCGAGCGCCGCGTCGCGTGCCGAACGTGCGCTGGCCGATGCGCTCGACCGGCGTATGGCAGCACTCGAAGCGGCCAAGGTACGGACCGCGGTGGAGGATGGTGGCGACACGAAAATGGTAACGCCCGGCCGCCAGCGCATTGAGCGCCTGCTTGCACGATTGTCGGCGGCGGGGATGCGCTGGCTCGATACCGGGTTTGGCAAGCACATTGTCGCGGAAGAGGACCGACGTATTCTCGAGCAATGCGGCTACGTCGACATGCGCACGCGCGGACTGTTTCTGACCGCGCGGCTCGTTTGTGCGATCGGGTTGCCGCTTCTGTTCGCGATATTCGCCAGCGGACACATGAAGGGCGGACACTGGACGATCGGGATGTTCGCGGCATTCGGGCTCGGCTTCATGCTGCCGAAGCTTTACTTGCGACGCCGTGCTGCCACCCGTCGCCAAAGCGTCGTCGATGAACTGCCGCTGTTCGTCGACATGCTGCGCCTTTTGCAGGGCGTCGGACTGTCGCTGGATCAAAGCCTTCAGGTCGTGACGAACGATTTCCGCGGGATGATGCCGGTGCTGTCGTCCGAGGTCGGAATCGCGCAGCGTCAGTTCGCGGCGGGCCGCACGCGCGATCAATCGATGCAGAGGTTGTCGGGCGGGTTCGACAACGAGGACTTGCGTGCGATTACCCGGTTGATGGTGCAGGTCGACAAGCACGGCGGCGCGGTACAGGAGCCGCTCAAGCAGTTCGGCGACCGGCTGCGCGAGACGCGCCGCGCGATGCTCCGCGAGCGGATCGGTCGATTGACCGTGAAGATGACGGGTGTCATGGTCCTGACGCTGTTGCCCGCACTGCTGATCGTGACGGCGGGGCCCGGGTTTCTGGCAGTGATGCATGCGCTGTCGGCGCATCATTGATGGGTGGAAGGAAAGACGATGAAACGGATCAGCAGGATGGCGAGGCACGCAAGTATGGCGACAGCGGTACTGCTGCTTGGCGCTTGTGCGACCAAGGAAAGCGGGTACGGCGTCGGTGCACAGGCCGAGCGCGCTGCGATGATTCAGGCGGCCGACCAGAAACAGGCGGTGCCGGATACGCCCGCGATGTATCTCGGTTTGGTCCAGCGAATGCAGGTACAGGGTCTCTATTACGCGTCGCTCGCGCACATCGACGCTTACGACAAGGCGTACGGCGTGTCGCCAGACACGATCTTGCTGCGGGCGGATGCACTGCGCATGACAGATCAGCCGGCTGCCAGCGCCGCAGCTTATACGCAGTTGCTGAAGACGCCGCTCGCCGCTCGTGGTTACCGAGGGCTTGGATTGATCGCCGGTGCGGCCGGTGACTTCGGTCAGGCGGTACAGGCACTGACACAGGCGTCCGAGCTCGCGCCCACGGACGCGTCGCTGCTGTCAGATCTCGCCTATGCAAAATTGCGTAACGGCGACGTGGTCGGCGCGCGGGTACCGCTGATGAAGGCGGCGGAACTGGATCAACGCAATCCGAGGATCGTTAGCAACCTCACGCTGTATCTGCTTGCCGCCGGGCGCATACAGGACGCGCAGCGGCTGATGAATCAGCAGCATCTGCAGGCGGATATCCGCAAGGACATCCTTGGCGATGCCGCGAAAATTTCAGCCGCGGCACGCGCGCGGCAGCGTGCGGTTGCGACGCCACCGGTGGTGTCGCGGCACGCCGCGACCGAGCCGATCACGCCGATGGCAAACAATTTCGGCTATGACCAGACCGTGCCGCTGCTGCAACGGTTTGCACAATGAACAGACAGGTGGGGAACGACATGAATAACAACCATCATCGAGCCACGCGCGCGGGGCGGATCGCGGTGCTGGGCACAATCATTTGCATGGCAATGGGCACTGTAGCGGCACATGCGCAACAGAGGACGGCACCAGCCGCATCCGACGTCGATCGTTCGACCAAGGAATGGCTTTCGATGCAACGAGACAATCGCGCGGCGGCACCGACGCAGCCGATGCTCGGCGACGTCGCGTCATTGGTCTATCAACGCTATCTTGATTCGTTCAAGAACAAGATTCCGGATTCGATGAGTACGCAGCTCGGCTCTTCGGGCGGCATGTCGGCTGGCGGGCAGGGCGCTCAGTAGGTTACGTGACGATGCGTGCAGATCAAACATATGGATCTCGCCGGCCGGCGAGGCGACGTCAGCGCGGCTCCATTGTTGTCATGGCTGCGATTTGGGTAATGGTTGCGATGGTGGTGTTGGGGGTGATTGACGTCGGGAATCTGTATTTCCAGAAGAGAGATTTGCAGAGGATCGCGGACATGGCGGCATTGGCTTCGGTCGCAAATATGAACGACGAATGTTCGCAACCGACTTCGCCGGCAAATGCAGCGGCCCAGGCGAATGCTCTGGCAAACGGCTTTGACTCTCAAGCGACAGGGCAATCATTGTCGCTGGAGTGCGGTCGGTGGGATACGTCGAGCACGCCATATTTCGGTTCTACGTCCGGACCGTTAAATGCCGCAAGGGTGACGGTTTCCAGGCAGGTTCCGTATTTCTTTCTTGGGCGCTTTTTTAGTGCATCGAATAACTCAGGATCAACTATAGAAGCATTTTCGACTGCAAAGGCGGTCAATCCGGATGCATTTACAGTTGGTACAACGCTAGCCACTCTTCAGGGAGGGGTGTTGAACAACGTGCTGGGCTCATTGCTCGGTGCAGATCTTTCAACGGTTGCAGTGTCATATCAAGGACTAGCTGCAGCACAAGTTAAAGTTGGCGATCTCGTCCTTGCTGCGAAAAGTTTGCCGCAGGGTGAAAACGTAAATACTGTCAGTGATCTCGCCAATTTATCAGTCACTGCCGGTCAATTTATTACATTGATGGCGAATGCGTTATCGAAAACGCAACTCCTGAATGTTGGCACGAATCTTTTGATCGGGCAATTGAATGCGATCGCATCTCTTGCCACCAACGGAACTACGTTAAATGTGCTGGGTCAGGGATCTAAGGTTGGTGCGATATTGATCGGATTGGCTGATCAGCAAGCCGCCGCCGATGCGCGCATTAATGTGCTGGATGCTGTAATGGTTGCGGCGGAAGTTGCATCGGCAAACGCGGCAGCACAAGGAAAATCTCCAGTTATCCTTAATACTGGGATAGCACTCGGTTTACTAAACGCGACAGTCGCGGTGCAAATCATTCATCCGCCTGTTCTGGCGGTTGGGGAAGGAGGGCATTTGCCTGCCGCGCAAGGTGGTGGGTGGCGTACTCAAGCGAGTACGGCGACTGTACGACTATTTCTGGATGTAGACCTGGGCACTACCAATTTGAAGGCTACATTGATTAATCCACTGGCGCCTCTGCTCGCACTTCTTGGCGCAATCATTCCCGTCGAGGTTCATCTCCCCATATATCTCGAGGCTGGCGGCACTGGAACCGCATGGCTGGAGTCGACCTACTGTGCACCCACCGCCGCCGCAAGTCGTGCAATCATCGGTGTACAACCGGGAATTGCGAATCTTTGTATCGGCGACCCACCGAGTCCGCCGCTTACCTCGAAACAACCGTTCAGTTGTACAAATCCTGCAACTCTCGTTAATGTTAAAGTGGTTGATGCCTCTGTTCTTCAGGTGAAAGCGAATGTTGCGATTCCGGCAACGGTGCCCATGGACAAGAATAGTGCGTCACCGCTGGTGTTTGATGGAATTGCTGGAAATTCGGATGACTATCAATCAGGTAATTCGAATGCCATAGGTTCAGTGCTGACAAACGCATTATCGGGAGTGCCGCAGGGACTCGCCAATTCGAGCAGTTTGACGCTATATGTCTTGGGGGCGCCCGTGCTGCCGGTACTAATCGGGACGCTGCTCTCACCTGTTGTTGATTTGCTGAATGCGACACTCTTTAGTCTATTGCCGAATCTGGATAAGGTGATTGTCCCGTTGCTCAATGCTCTGGGCGTGCAAATCGGGGTGGCGACGGTACACAATGAGGCGTTGACTTGTGGCATTCCACAACTTGTCGGCAACACCGGAAATTGATGCTTGACTGAAAGAATGAGAATTCATCCCCCCGCAATCGCAGAACTCGACCTCTACGTCTGGGAAGGCAAGGCGGACATTGTCGACCGCGTTGCCCGCTGTATGGCGAGCTTCGACGTCGAAGTGATCCGCGCCGACAATGCGGAAATCTCGCCGGAACGTGCCGCCTTGCGGCCGTCGCTCGCGATCATCAGCGTGACGATGATCGAAACCGGCGCGGCGTTCCTGCGCGACTGGCAGGCCAACATCGGCATGCCGGTCGTCTGGGTCGGCGCGGCGCGCGGCCACGACGCGTCGCAGTATCCGCCCGACTATTCGCACATCCTGCCGCTCGACTTCACCTGCGCCGAACTGCGCGGGATGATCGGCAAGCTGGTCACGCAGCTGCGCGCGCATGCGGCGGAAACGCTTCAATCGTCCGAACTCGTCGCGCACTCGGAGTCGATGCAGGCGCTGCTGCATGAAGTCGACACGTTCGCCGATTGTGACACCAACGTGCTGCTGCACGGCGAAACCGGAGTCGGCAAGGAGCGCATCGCGCAATTGCTCCACGAAAAGCATTCGCGCTACCGGGACGGCGAATTCGTGCCGGTCAACTGCGGTGCAATTCCGGACGGCCTGTTCGAATCGCTGTTCTTCGGGCATGCGAAGGGCTCGTTCACCGGCGCGGTTGTTGCGCATAAAGGCTATTTCGAACAGGCGGCGGGCGGCACGTTGTTTCTCGACGAAGTGGGCGACCTGCCGTTGTACCAGCAGGTCAAGCTGTTGCGCGTGCTGGAGGACGGCGCGGTGCTGCGGGTTGGCGCGACGACGCCGATCAAGGTCGATTTCCGTCTCGTCGCGGCCAGCAACAAGAAGCTGCCGCAACTCGTGAAGGAAGGCCTGTTCCGCGCGGATCTTTACTATCGGCTCGCGGTGATCGAGCTGAGCATTCCGTCGCTGGAGGAACGGGGCGCTGTCGACAAGATCGCGCTGTTCAAGTCGTTCGTCGCGGAGGTGGTGGGCGACGAGCGGCTTGCGCAGTTGTCCGACCTGCCTTACTGGCTCGCGGACGCGGTCGCGGACAGCTATTTCCCCGGCAACGTGCGCGAGCTGCGCAATCTTGCGGAGCGCGTCGGCGTGACGGTGCGGCAAACGGGCGGCTGGGATGCCGCGAGACTGCAGCGGCTGGTCGCGCATGCGCGCAGTTCCGCGCAGCCGGTGCCGGTGGAGAGCGCGGCGGAAGTGTTCGTCGACCGCAGCAAATGGGATATGAACGAACGCAGCCGCGTGATTGCAGCGCTCGACGCAAACGGTTGGCGGCGCCAGGATACGGCGCAGCAGCTCGGCATCAGCCGCAAGGTATTGTGGGAAAAGATGCGTAAATATCAGATATTCGACGAAGAGCCCGAGACCCGCGAAAGCGAGTAATTAATGGGATAAAATCGCGCTGAATTACAACGACACGGGCGGGTATCAAAGTTCATGAGCCATATGACGGGGTTGGGGCGGGCGTGTGTGTTGCTCGCCATGATGGGAGGCATGCAGGGCGCGGTCGCGCAGGGGTTGGCAGGCAATGCATCGCCGGCGGTACAGCAGGCATCGGCACCGGTGGCGGCGATTCCGGTGATCGATCAGCAGGCACAGACGTCGGCGCAGCCACAGGCGGGCGAAACGACCGGGCCGAGCACGGTCGACGAGTTGCAGCGTCAGATCCAGGCGCATTCGCTGACGGAAATGCGCACCAACTATAACGGCAGCTACGGCGCGAGCATGCTGTTCAGCGTGAAGGACGGTTCCTATTTCGTCGCGCTGTTCCAGCAGAAGGCATTCTGGCGCGTGATCAAGACTTACGACGAAACGCGGGCGGAAGCGATCTATCGCGATTTCTCGCGGCAGGCGGAACGGCTGGCCGTCAACGAGCTGCGTGCGGCGAAGCTGGAATCACAGAAGGCACAGATGGACCGGCAGATCGAAGTTACGCAGGAGCGGGCGCGGCGTCTGCAAGCCGACATCTCGATCGCACGCGAGCAGCAGGCTGCGGTCGCGGATCGCCAGAAGAGCGTCCGCAATGAAACGGCGGCGCTGCAGGCGCAACAGGCGGAACTTCAGTCGCAGTTGCGCGCATTGCAGCAGCAGGTGCGTTCGCTGCAGCGCGAGGCCGATGCGGGGTTGCCGACGACGGCACGCTGAGCGACCACGGCACGGCCGGTGCGGCGACATGCCGCGCCGACCCACCAGGAAAAAGGGCAAGCCGGTTGGCTTGCCCTTTTGTTTTACTGGCCGTCCGGCACGATTCGCCGGCGGCGCGTGACGATGACCGGGCCGTTGCCGCCGCGCGCATCGGACGGTGACGAGTTGCCCGATGCGTCGCCGGCATCGCGCGGCGCGCCGTAGCTTTCACGCGGTGCGCCGTAGCCTTCGCGGGGCTCGCGCGGTGCGCCATAACCCTCGCGCGGTTCGCGGGAGCCATAGCCTTCACGCGGTTCACGCGAGCCGTAACCTTCACGTGGCTCGCGGGAGCCGTAGCCGCCGTCGCCGCGCGATTCGCGGGAGCCGCCGTGCGAGCCGTACGGGCTGTGGCCGCCGCCTTCGCGGCCGCCCGGCCGACCACCGGTACGCGGGCCGCGGGGGCCACTGCCGCCCGGGCGCGAGCCGCCCGTGTCGAGCTGGATCGTCGAAATCGCACGCTTGTAGATGCCTTGCAGACCCACGGGGGTGCGCAGCATCACCAGGTACTGGTCGAACGACTCGATACATCCCGTCAGACGAATGCCGTTGACGAGATAGATTTCAACACGCTTACGTTCCTTGCGCGCCGAATTGATGAAGTCGTTTTGCGGATGGGATTCTGCGGGATTGGCCATTGAGGTGCGGCAGGAGCCTGCGTCAGAGAATATGTTGTGCGTGTGTGTGGCGTGTTCGCCCACCAAGTGTTTGGCGGGATTTTACCCTGTTCGTTCCGCCAGCGCGCGGTCGTGATTGTGTCGAACCGTAACCCACTATAGACGTTCCCGCGCGTTTTCGCGATTCGGTCAAATGGCTAGCGTCGTTTCGTTACGCCGCGTTACGACTCTCGCATCGGCGTAGCACCTGGCGGCGCGCGGCGGGATTACATTCACCGCGCATGCCGGGCAGGCCGGCGGATCAGGGAACAGGAACATGAACAAGAGGGGATTGGTGGTGTGGATCGGGAGCGTCGCGTTGCTCGCTTCCGGCAGTGCAATGGCGCACGTCGACCTGTCGGTGGGTATCGGCGTGCCGGTCGCGCCGGTCTATGCCGAGCCGGCACCGGTCTATGTGGCGCCGCAGCCGGCGGTGGTTGCGTATCCGGGTTATGGATACGATTACTACGGTGACGAGGACGACGACGGCTACCGGAAATGGCGCAAGCACTATTACAAGCATTGGCGCAAGCATCACGACGATGACGACGATTGAGCGCGACGGGTGTGGTGCCGATGACGATCAGAGCGCGTAGTCCGGGTTTTTTGGGGCGAACGCGGATTCGTCGAGCGTCGGCGGCGCGATTTTCTCGATGATGAGCCGCTCGAAGAGCTTGCCACGGCCGTCATGGGACTCGACGGTCCGGAAGCAGGGCGTGCAGGTCGAGCCCGAGGATTTCCTTCTTCGCGCAGAACTGTGGCCGGCCGGCGCCAGCTCCGCCGGCAGCGCGGCCCCCTGCGTCGCACTCGCGCCATCGGCCGCTTCGTGCGCATGCAGGCCCGGGCTGTGCGAGCAACAGCATTCAGGCGACTGCAGCGGCGGCGGCATCCGCCGTGCGGCGCTTGATTCTTTCGTTCATCGACAGGGTCTCCCGGAGCGATGCGGCGTTCAGCCTTGCTTCGCGGCCTTGATCCTGGCAAGTTCCTCGTCGCGCAGTGCGCGGCGCAGGATCTTGCCGACGCTCGTCTGCGGCAGCGCGTCGCGGAACTCGACGAACTTCGGCATCTTGTATCCGGTCAGGTTCTTGCGGCAGTGCGCGAGCACATCATCGACCGTCAGCGTCGGGTCGCGGCGCACGACGAAGACCTTGATCCGCTCGCCCTGCACTTCGTCCGGGATACCGATCGCAGCGGCTTCGCTGATGCCCGGATGCATGACCAGCACTTCCTCGATCTCGTTGGGGTACACGTTGAAGCCCGAGACGAGGATCATGTCCTTCTTGCGGTCGATGAGGCGGATGAAGCCGCGCTCGTCCATCACGCCGATGTCGCCGGTGCCGAGCCAGCCGTCGGCGTCGATCACCTTCGCGGTCTCGTCGGGCCGCTGCCAGTAGCCGCGCATCACTTGCGGACCGTGCACGCATAGCTCGCCCGGCTCGCCGATGGCGGCCCAGGTGCCGTCCTCGCGGCGAAAGCGCACGAGCGTCGACGGTGCGGGCAGGCCGATCGAGCCGCTGAACGCGGCCATGTCGTTCAGGTCCACCGGGTTCATCGTGACGATTGGCGAGCATTCGGTGAGCCCGTAGCCTTCGACGACCGGCCGGCCCGTAACCTGCTGGAAGCGCTCCGCGACCGCGCGCTGCATCGCCATCCCGCCCGCCATCGCGAGCTTGAGCTTCGAGAAGTCGCGCTTGCGGAATTCCTCGTTGTCGAGGAACGCGTTGTACAGCGTGTTGATGCCGGTGATGCCAGTGAACGTTTCGTTGCGAATGATCTTCATCACCATCTTCATGTCGCGCGGGTTCGCGATCAGGATGTTGCGCCCGCCGAGCCCCATGAAGATGAACGCGTTCACCGTGAGCGAATAGATGTGATACAGCGGCAGCGGCGTCAGCACGGTCTCGACGTCGCCGGAGACCTGGTCGGCGATCCACGCCTTGGCTTGCAGCAGGTTCGCGATCAGGTTGCCGTGCGTGAGCATCGCGCCTTTTGCGACGCCCGTCGTGCCGCCCGTGTATTGCAGGAACGCGAGATCGTCGCGCGTCGTCTGCATCGGCTGCGGTTTGCCGCGTGCGCCGAGCGCGAGCGCGGAGCGCAGCCGGATCGATTGCGGCAGGCTGTAGGCCGGCACGAGCTTCTTTACGTGCTTGAGCACGAAATTGATCAGGCGTCCCTTCGCATTGAATCCGTCGGCGAGCAGATCGCCGAGCGCGGTGACGACGATGTTCTTCACCTGCGTTTCCGGCAGTGCGTCCTGCAGCGTGTGTGCGAAGTTCTCGAATACGACGATCGTCTGCGCGCCGCTGTCCTTCAGCTGGTGTGCGAGTTCGCGCGCGGTGTAGAGCGGATTGACGTTGACGACGATCGCGCCGGCCTTCAGCGTGCCGAACAGCGCCACCGGGTACTGGAACGTGTTCGGCAGCATGATCGCGACGCGATCGCCTGGTTTCACGCCGGTGCTTTGCAGATACGACGCGAACGCATCGACTTTCTGCGCGAGCGTGCGGTAGGTCATCGATGCGCCTGCGCTCACGTAGGCGACCCGTTCAGCGAAGCGCGTCGTGCATTCGTTGAAGAACTGCACGAGCGATGCGTATTGCGTGACGTCGATCTCGTGCGGTACGCCGGGCGGATACGACGCGTACCAGATACCGTCGCTGTTCGGCGGGAGCTGGGCCGTTGTGGTTGCTGCGGATGATGACATGATGTGTCTCCGGTGTCGGTGAGAGTTAGCGCTTTAGCGCTTACTCTCACCCCATGCTTTGCGGTCGGTGAGAGTCAGTGCTTTAGCGCTAACTCGTACCCCATGCTTTGCGGTCGGGCAGATTTAGCGCTTCAGTGCTTGCACGCACCCCATGCTTTTCGTCGACGAGCGCAAGCCAGCCGTGGCTCCCGCCGCATGACATTCGTTCGGCCCGGGCCCGCGCATCAACGCCAGCCCGGGCTGCGTATATCCGTGAGTCGCCGCGTGTGTGGCCTGACGCGATCAGCTCGCCGAATGCGCCGCCGCCGTGTCGACAGCGGCCGTACCCGATGGCAGTCCGAACGCTTCGCTCGCGCCCGCATCGTCGAGCACGGCCGCGAAGATCGACAACTGCGCGCTGTCGGGCATCGGCGCCTTCAGCGCGGCGACGATCAGCGAGGACAGCCGCGCGATCATCTGCACGTCGTTCATCGTGCGGCCTTGCGAGAATTCGTCGATCAGGCTTTCGGTTTCGGCACCGGCCAATGCGCCGGACAGCGCGCCGATCGCGAAGTGCAGTCGCCAGCCGAGCTCCGTGCGCGGCAGATGCGGCAGCGCGCGCTGGAACGCATCGAAGAAGCGGCCCGCGACGCTCGCATAGTGCGCGGTCAGGAAGTTGCGCACGAACGGCGACGGGTCGGTGTACGCGCGGCCGATCAGACGGAGGAACGCGGGGCCGCCGCGATCGGGGTCGCGCGACGCCTTCAGCGCGGGAATGAACATCGCGCCGAGCACGTGCTCGCAGGTGATGTGCGCACCGAGTTGCGCATCGAAGCGGTCGAGGATGCCGAGGCGTTCCTGGTTGAGCTGATCGAGCCGACGCGACAGCATCGCGTGGATCAGCGCTTCCTTGCTGCCGAAGTGGTAGTTGACCGCGGCGAGGTTGACCGCCGCGCGTGACGTGATCTGCCGCATCGACATCGCTTCGAAGCCGTGTTCGATGAACAGATCCTCGGCCGCATCGAGAATGCGTGCCTTCGTCCCGCCGGTCTGCCGATTGCCGGATGACCGCGTCCCGGACGGCCGTCCTGCGGGCTGCCGCCCCTCCTGACTTACTGCCATGTCCCGCCTCCCAATGCCGGTCGCCCGGCCGCGAACAGGTGATTTGTTTGTCTGATTCAAACAGTCGTTTTTATTAAGATAAAAAAACGCGGGCGGCGCGGGCAAGCGGGGAATCTGGACAAATTCCTCTAGTTCGATGTGCGGGTGCGAAAACCATCGCATGCCGCCCCGGCGGGGCGGGGCGCACGCGATGATGCAGTGCGGCAACGCGCGGGTTCAGCCGACGGTGGTACGCGTATTGACCGATTGCGTCATGTCGATACCGCGCCGTTCCCGGCTGAACAGGATCAGCACGGCGATCACGACGGCCACGATGCCGGCCACGAGCGCCAGCGCGAAACTGTAGTCGTTGCCCTGCGAAACTGCGAGCGACGCCTGCATCGTCGCGTTACCGGACGCGAGCAGGTTGCCGAGCTGGTAGACGACGCCAGGGAAGGTCGCGCGGATCTCGTCGGGCGAGATCTCGTTCAGATGGACGGGGATCACGCCCCACGCGCCCTGTACCGAGATCTGCATCAGGAACGCGCCGGCGGCGAGCGCGACCGGGCCGCTCGAGAACGCCCACAGCGGCAGCACCGGCAGCGCGATCAGTGCCGCGATGAAGATCGCGCGACGGCGGCCGATCCGCTCCGAGATTGCGCCGAACGACAGGCCGCCGACGATCGCGCCGATGTTCAGCACGATCGTGATCCACGACACCGTGTGCGGATCGAAGTGATGCTGTTCGCGCAGGAAGGTCGGGTAGAGATCCTGCGTACCGTGCGAGAAGAAGTTGAATGCGGTCATCAGTACGATGGCGTAGATCGTGAGCTTCCAGTTCTGCTGCAGCGTGGCGCCGAGGCTCGGCCGCGAACGCTTCTCCATCTGCTTCCAGGCCGGCGATTCGGGCACGTGCGCACGTACGTACAGCACGAGCAGCGCGGGCAGCACGCCGACCATGAACATCCCGCGCCAGCCGATGTACTGGTAGAACAGGCCGAACACGACGGACGCGAGCAGATAGCCGCTCGGATAGCCGGCCTGCAGCAAGCCCGACACGAAGCCGCGCGCGTGGGTCGGCACGGTTTCCATCGTCAGCGCGGAGCCGACGCCCCATTCGCCGCCCATCGCGATGCCGAACAACGCGCGCAGCACCAGCAGCGCGGTCAGGCTTGGCGCGAAACCCGACGCGAGCTCGAGCAGCGAATAGCACGCGATGTTGACCATCAGCGTCGGGCGGCGGCCGAAGCGATCGGCGAGCCGGCCGAAGATCAGCGCGCCGATCGGGCGCATCGCGAGCGTCAGCGTGAGCGCGAATGCGACGGCGGGGATCGTCGATGCGAATTCGGCGGCGATGTCCTTCAGCACGAAGACCATCAGGAAAAAGTCGAACGCGTCGAGCGTCCACCCGAGATAGGCGGCGATCGTGACGTTGCGTTGTTCGCGGGTCCAGCTCATGTCCGAGGTCTCCTCGTTGGCTTGCGCGCTCACGATCTGCAGGCGGATGCCAGCCCGGCTGGCGCGCGGCGCGGGGGCATGGATCGAGTGTAGGCCGCGGCGCCGTCCGATGTGGGGCGCGATAATCGCGAATCGGGAATAATCCCTATGAAATGAACTGTTGAGAAAGCGGAAATGGTGGCGCGCGAGACAAGCGTCAGGCGTCTGTATCATTCTGGAAGGCTTTCTGTATCAGTTTCGTAATGCGCGCGATGCGCAACGCCATCGAATCAGGAGTCCAGATGACTGAACCATCCGTTGCCACGTTGCCCGTCCTCGAGACAGAGCGGCTGGGGCTGCGCCCGCGCATCCTGGCCGACCTGGACGCGAGCATCGAGATGGATCGCGATCCCGAGGTGACGCGGTACATAGCCGGCCCGTGGCATGACCCGGACCAGCATCACCGCTTCGTCACGCACCGGATCACGCGCGAGTATCCGCCAGGGCTCGGCTACTGGTCGATCTTCGAGAAGGCCGCGCCCGACGCGTTCATCGGCTGGATCCTGCTGATTCCCGACTATGCGGACGGCGCACGCGACGTCGAGATCGGCTGGCGGCTCGTGCGCGCGGCATGGGGGCGCGGCATCGCGTGCGAAGCCGCCGCGGCTGTCGTGCGCCATGCGTTCGACACCGTACGGCTGCCGCGCGTGATCGCCGATATCGCCGAGGCGAACACGGGCTCGCTGAACGTCGCACGCAAGCTCGGGATGCGGCGCGTGAGCGTCGTGCACGATGGAATTCCGTACGTGCGTCATCGTCTCGAGCGCGACGACCTGCGCGCATGACGCGGTAACGCGACGCGGCTGCGCGGCTTGTTGTCGGAGAGAGGTCAAACGCTTGCGTTTCGAGGCCGCGACGTATTAACGGTTCGCACGATCAGGAGTATCGTTGCCGGAAATTCGCAACATGGGGTACGACCATGGCACTCGGCAACGACGTTCATCTCATTCCGGTCCGGCTCGATGCACTGCGTCCGACGCAAATGACGGTCGGCTATCGCGAAGTGAAAGCGAAACGCAAGCACTGGAAGGCGCTCGACAAGCGCGCACGCAAGGCCGCGATCGAATCGCACTGGTTTCCGGCCGTCCTCGGCCCGGGTGGTCTGCACTACATCACCGATCATCACCATCTCGGCCTCGCGCTGATCGAGGAAGGGGAGACGCGCGTGAACGCGATGCTGCTGAAGGATCTGTCCTGGCTCGACGACACGATCTTCTGGCGAATGATGGAACACAACCAGTGGGTGCATCCGTTCGGTGCGGACGGCTCGCGTCGTGACTACGCGCATCTGCCGAAGGCGTTGACGGGGCTCGAGGACGATCCGTACCGGAGCCTCGCGGGCGAATTGCGCACGGCCGGCGGCTATGCGAAGGATGCGACGCCGTTCAGCGAGTTCCTGTGGGCCGACTACCTGCGTCAGCACGTGACGCTCGACCAGATCCGCAAGAGCTTCTCGAAGGCGCTCGATATCTCGCTGCGCCGTGCACACGACCAGGACGCGCGCTATCTGCCCGGCTGGTCGGGTGTCATCGCCGTCAAACCCTGATACGGGCCCGGCGCCTGCCGCTTCATGACGACCGCCTCGACCCGTCCGGATGCCGGCCCGCAGCATCCCGAGCATTTCGCTGCACTCGATGCGGCAACGCCGCCGACGACGCGGCGCATCGCCCTCGATGCGCTGGCCGGCCTGTCGATCGCCGGGCTGTTGATTCCCGAAGCGGTCGCGTATGCGGGGCTCGCCAACCTGGCGCCGCAGGCTGGCCTCATCGCGTTGCTGTCCGGGCTCGTCATCTATGCGCTGACCGGCAGCAGTCGCTTTGCGATCGTGTCGTCGACTTCATCGTCGGCGGCGGTGCTCGCGGCGACCGTGCTGGCCGAATCGGGGATGGCGCTCGCCGCGCAGCTCGCGCTGGCGGCCGCACTCGTCGCGATGACCGGTGTGCTGTTCATCCTGGCGGGCCTCGCGCGACTCGGCGGCATGTCGGATTTCGTCGCGCGTCCGGTCCTGCGCGGTTTCACGTTCGGACTGGCGCTGACGATCGTCATCAAGCAACTGCCGAAGATTCTGGCGATTTCCGTGCGGCACAGCGATGCGCCACATGTCGCGCTCGAGCTCGTCACGGGTGCGCCGCATGCGAACCTCGCAAGCGTTGCGCTCGGCGCGACCGCGCTTGCGCTGTTGTTCCTGCTCGGGCGCAGCAAGCGCGTGCCGGCCACGCTCGTCGTGATCGTGCTGTCGATCGCGGCCGGCTATGTGCTCGACTGGCAGCACTACGGGATCGCGATCGTCGGACACATCGATTTACGGCACCTCGAATTCGGACTGCCGCATCTCGACCGCAACGCGTGGATGCAGACGATCGAGCTCGCGTTCGCGCTGATGCTGATCCTGTATGCGGAGTCGTACGGGTCTATCCGCAACTTCGCGCTGAAGCACGGCGACAGCGTGTCACCGAACCGCGACCTCGTCGCGATCGGCTGCGCGAATCTCGTGTCGGGGCTGCTGCACGGGATGCCGGTCGGCGCCGGCTATTCGGCGACGTCGGCGAACGAGGCGGCCGGCGCGCAATCGCGCCTCTCGAGCCTGTGGGCAGCCGGCGTGGTCGCGCTGATCGTGTGGCTGCTGCTGCCTCAGCTCGCGCGCACGCCGGAGCCCGTGCTGGCGGCGATCGTGATCTTCGCGGTCAGCCACTCGCTGCATCCGTCTGTATTCCGGCCGTACTGGGTGTGGCATCGCGACCGGCTCGTCGTGATCGCCGCGCTGCTCGCGGTGCTCGTGCTCGGCGTGCTGCACGGGCTGCTCGCGGCCATCGGCGTGAGCCTGTTGCTGACGCTGCGCAAGTTGTCGGAGCCGAACGTCAGCGTGCTCGGCCGGCTGCGCGACGGGCACGACTTCGTCGACGTCGCGAATCACGCCGACGCGAAGCCGGTGCCCGGTGTGCTGATCGTGCGGCCCGAGGCACAACTGTTCTTCGCGAACGCCGATCGGATGCTCAATCGTGTGCGCGCGCTGATGAAGGCCGCGCCCGATACGCATATTGTGCTGCTGAGTCTCGAAGAAACGCCGGACGTCGACGGCACGACGATCGAGTCGTTGCGTACGTTCGCGGCGGAGTGCGCGGCACGCGGGCTGCAGCTCGCGATCGTGCGGCTCAAGGAGCACGCGCTGCGTGCGCTGCGGCGCGCGGCCGACGATACGCTGCGCGACGATGCGATGTCCGAATTGAGCGTCGACGAGAGCCTGCAATTGCTGCGGGCGCGCGGTAACGGCGGTACTGTCGGGAAGGCCGGCGCGTGACGATGCGGCGCGTATGCACCGCTTGGTGCTTTCGGATGTCGCCTGGTGCGATAGCGCGGCGTCGGCTGGCTCGGTGCTCGCGCGGGCGGCCACGACATCGGCTACTTCGGCAGCCGTCGCCGTATACCCTTGTGCCGCGGCGGTGCTGCGGTTGAGCCAAGCGGGCGGGCAGGGCCGGCGTCGCGCGCGGCGGCGCAGCCCGGCACCGCCCGGGGTGGTTGGTCGCGTAGCGCGATCAGCGCGGGCTGCTCCAGCCCTTGTAGCTCTTCACGTTGTCGCGCGTGACGAGCGTCGGCTCGATCAGGATCATCGGGTTGGCCGGCTTCTGGCCGTTCATGATTCCGTAGCCGACGTTGACGGCCTGCTGCG
>NZ_QTPW01000032.1:0-89028 GCF_003857965.1 Burkholderia sp. Bp9031 | reverse complement strand
GATGTCGAGCGATGCCATTTCCAGAATCATTGATGCTCCATTGGGGGTGAATGATGCGAACGGATCGTGATGCGACGCGCGCCGCGGACGGCGCATCCGGCAACGATACCGGAAGTCGGCCATGCGGTGGCGCCATGCGGTCATCACGACGCCGGCGCATACATCGTGCTTGCCGGCGTTTGCCCTGATGATTCCGACGCGCGGCGTGATCACGATCCGAACGTCGAGCAACGGGCATGAGCGCAAGGCGACGTGTCGTTACCGTCCCCGCTTGCGCCGCCGCCTTCGAAAGAAATTCCAGAACATCGCGGTCGCGTCCGGCCCCGTCGCGGAGTGGAATGCCTCGCGCGGATCGCCGCCGCTCCATGCGTGCGCCAGCCGGCGCACGATGCAGACCCGGACGATCAGCCGGCCGCCGCGCAGATAGTCCGTGTAATGCGCATCGTCGTGCGCATAGGTATGTTGCTCGCCGACGCGCAGTTCACCCTGTTCGTCGACGAGCCGGTTGATCCGCGCGAACGCGACGCCGAGCTGCAGCGCGTTTTGCTCGGCGACGACCGTATCGAGTCCGCCATGCACGACGAGCGCGGGCATGCCCGGATAAGCGCGAACGTCGACGCATGCGTCGACGACGCGTATCGGGTCGTCGTGCAGGCCGCGGCGCATCACGCTCATCGCGGCCATCGTCGACAGCGGCGGCGCGATGGCCGGACCGGAGTGCAAACCGATGGCCGCGAACAGCTCGGGATGGGCGATCGCCAGCCGCGCGGCCAGCCCGGCGCCGGCCGACATGCCGGCCAGATAGATCCGGTCGCGATCGAACCGGCGTTCTTGCACGAGCGCGTCGATCAGCGACGCGATCGCCGGGGCCTCCGACTGCGACGCATCGCCATGCCAGTTCCAGCAGCGATGCGAGTGGGCGGTCTTTGCCTGTTCGGGAAACAGCACGGCAAACCCGGCGCGCTCGGCGACGCGGCAAATGCGCGTGCCCGCGGCGAACGATTCGGCCGTCTGCTTGCAGCCGTGCAGCATCACGATGACGGGCATGCCTTCGGTCGTCGCCGGCGCGGCGGGCAGGTATAGCGCATAGGCAAGATGGTTGACGAGGCTGCCGGCGGACGGGCGCGCGGAATGAAACGAGCGAAGCCACGTGCCGGGGGCCTGGCGGGGCGATGCGCGAGCGGCGGGCGCAGGCGCTGGCGCCGTGCGACGCGGGGGCCGGGTGTTGGCCGGGCGCTTGGGCGATGCCGGCGGTTTGGTTGCCTTCCTTTTGGGCCGCGCGCTCGTCGCGGCGGAAAGCAGGTCGAAAGGCCGTAGCCAGAGGCTGGTTTTTTTCCTGGGCATGGACGGATCTCGTGCCGGCGGCTCGCGCGACAGCATGCGGCGCAGCCGGCCATCGGATGGAAGTCGAATGCGGTGGAGCACGATTCGTGCTGCGGGAAGCATCCGCGTCGAAGCGCTTCGGCATGACCGGCACGGAGGCGGCCGACCGGCCGGGCCGAATACCGCGCCACGCGACATCTTGACAGCCGTCGTCGCGATTCGGACAGGCCACGCGGCATGCTAGCAGGCGGCGCGCGCATCGAGTGAGATGGTTATGTGACGAATCGGTGAACGCTTCGGGGGTGTCGCCCCTCGGGTTCAATGGGGACTGCCGCGTATGCCGACGAGCCGCGGTGGCTCGCGATGCACGGACAGGCGGACAGCAGCGACGCGATCGTGCGCAACATCGAGGCGATCGTCGAACGTCAGTCGGGCAAGCCGCTGCTCGCGATGGCCGTCGCCGACCGGATCCAGCGCCAATACCTGATCGTCGTCGGCGCGCTGGTCGTGATCGCGTGGGGGACGGCGTTCGCGCAGGTCAAGGCGGTGGTGCCGCTCATCCTGCTAGGCGTGTCGATCAGCTTCGCCGGCCAGATCATCTCGGTCTGCTACTACGCGTACCAGGCAGAGCTGTTTCCGACGGCCGTGCGGTGCAGGGCCAACGGCATCGTGTACTCGGCCAGCCGGGGCGGCGCGATGATGTCGGGCTTTTCGATCGCGTTCCTGCTCCGGGATTTCGGCTTGCCCGGCGTATTTGCCGGCATCACGGCGTGCATGGTGGCGGTTGCGGTATCGATTGGGTTATTCGGGCCGAAGACCAACGGGTTGCGTCTCGAGGAACTGAACCGCTGATGCACCGTTGCCTCGAGTGACGACGTGCAAGTGCTCGATTCGCGCCGATCGTCACCGGTGTTTCGGCAACGTCTCGCTCAGCATGCCGAACGCCATGCCCGGACGTCCCGATGCCGCTCAATCGCGCGGACTGCGCCGCTTCACCGATACGTCCACAACCGGTGCAGCACGAACATCGTCGGCGGGATCAGCAGCGCGATCGCGACGATGGCCCAGCCGCGCGGCACGTCGAGCAGTTCCGCGGCGTGCGCGAGCAGCATCGTTTCGGCGAAGCCGGCCAGCGCGACGGTCAGATAACGCAGCAGGTTGCGCGAATGTACGCTCGCCGAGAAGCTCCACAGCGTATTCGCGAGATACGAGAACGCCGTCGCGCAGACGAATGCGACGGCGTTCGCGATCACCTGCGTTGCATCGAACAGCGCGTACATCGCGGAGGCGACCAGCACGTGCAGCGCGGTCGAGCAGAGTCCGGACAGACCGAAGCGCGCCAGCCGCACGCGCTCCGCATAGAGCATTTCGAACATCGCCGGCTCCGCCGGTCAGCGCGCGCCGACCCGCACGCGGGCCGGCTGGACGCGGCGGCGTGCGGCCGTGCGTCGTGCATCGCGCGCGACCGGCAACTCGATCACCTTGCCGTGCGCCTGGTAGCGGCGGCGAATCAGATAGACGGGTCGTTGCTTCGACTCGTCGTAGATGCGCCCGATGTACTCGCCGACCACGCCGATGCCGACGAGCTCGATCCCGCCGATGAACAGCATGACCGACAGCAGCGACGAGTAGCCGAGCACCGGGTTGCCGAACAGCAGCGTGCGGCCCACGATGAACGAACCGTACAGGAACGCGAGCGCGGCGATGCCGACGCCGATGTAGGTCCAGCTGCGCAGCGGCACGGTACTGAAGCTCGTGATTCCTTCGAGCGCGAAGTTCCACAGCTTCCACCCGGAGAATTTCGAGTGCCCGGCGCTGCGCGCATCGCGCTGGTACTCGATGATGACGGTCCGGTAGCCGACCCATGCGAACAGCCCTTTCATGAAGCGATGCCGCTCGGGCAGGCTGCGCAGCGCATTCACGACCCTGCGGTCCATCAGCCGGAAGTCGCCGACGTTCTCGGGCAGCTTGACGTCGGACAGCAGGTTGTGCACGCGGTAGTAGATCGCGGCGGCGGTGCGCTTCGCGAACGAATCGCACGCGCGGCTGCTGCGCTTCGCGGCGACGACTTCCGCACCGTCGCGCCAGTGCTCGAGCATCACCGGAATCAGGCTCGGCGGATCCTGCAGGTCGGCATCGAGCGGGATCACCGCGTCGCCGGCGGCTTCGTCGAGGCCGGCCGTCAGCGCCGCTTCCTTGCCGAAATTGCGCGTGAGATCGATGACGCGCACGCGGCGGTCGGTCACGCTGATCCGGATCAGCCGGTCGAGCGTGTCGTCGCGGCTGCCGTCGTTGATACAGACGATCTCGAAGCGGATCGCGTCAAGACCGGCCATCAGCGGAATCACGACGTCGAAGAAGCGCTCGACGGCTTCGCCTTCGTTGTAGAACGGCACGACCAGCGAGACGAGCGGCGTGTGGAGTGGTTCGCGCATGATGGGTTCCCCTGTAGCGACGTATCAGCGGCCGATGCCGAAGGTCGGGCGGCCGATGCGGCGCAGTCCGTGCGCCGGGCGGTGGTGTGAGCGGGCCGGATGCGTGAAGCCGGTTTCGGTGGAGTTGTCACGCGCGTCGGGCATCGACGGCACGTCGTGCCTTTCCTGTGCAATCCGGCTGACGAGCAGCGCGAGCGACGCCAGCGTGACGAGCGGCATGAACTGGAACGACAGATGCGGCACCAGCACGAGGCCGGCGAGCGGCATCACCCATATCGTCAGCAGCCACTCGCGATCGAAGCGCCGCCAGCCGTGCGTCCACGCATAGCGCGCGTACCACGCGATCACGAGCCCGTACCAGGTCAGGTCGTAGTCGTACAGGTAGGGGCTGACGATCAGGCATGCGCAGGCGAGGGTCGCCGCGCGCAGCGCGTACGAACACGCGCCGCGCCATGCGTACACGACGACGATCGCGGCGGTCGCGGCCGACAGCAGCTGCAGTGCGCGCGCGATGTAGGCGGGCCAGCCGGCGAGGGTGGCGAGCGCGAACACGGTCGGCATGCGCGCGAGCTTGACGTGCCCGGTGCCGACGATCTGGTACGCATCGTTGATCCCGTGCACGAACGCGATCCACGAACCGATGCCGAACGCGAGCGTCGTCAGTGCGACGCCACCGGCGATCGTCGCGGCCCATGCGGCCAGTGCGCGCCATTGTCCGGCGCACAGCAGCGCGAGCGGGAACAGGATCGCCATCTGCGGCTTCATCGTCAGCAAGCCGAAGCAGATGCCGGCGATGACGGGGCGGCGATTCAGCGTCAGCAGCCCGACGCCGGCGAGCGTCGCGGTGAAGAGGCTCGTCTGTCCGATGATCACGGTGAGAAACGCACCCGGGAACGCGAGCGCGCAAAGCAGCGCGGCGTCGCGCTGCACGGTCGCGCGGATGGTTGCCGCGAACAGCAGGTAGGTGACGCCGAGCCACAGCACGAGTGCGAGCAGGTACGGCAGCCAGCCGAGCGGCAGCACGAACAGCAGCATGGTGGGCGGGTAGAGCCACAGCAATACGCCGTTCGAGGCGTTCATCGTCGGAATGGCGAGCTTCTCGCCCACGAACAGCGCGGGGAAGTTCCATGCGTCGACTGCGTGCCCGTGTGCGGCGAGGCGGGCGGCGCTCCAGATCGCTGCCATATCCTGCGACATCGGTTCGGGTACGGACGTGTGCGACCAATGAATACGAGCAAGGTACACGCAGATGAACAGCAGTTCGGTCAGCAGCACCGCCGCGGCATAGAGGCGCACGCGATCGCGGTTGAGCCAGTGCGGGAAACGGCGCGGGCCCGCGATCGGCAGCTCTGGATGGGCGTTGGTGGCGGAATGGGTGTGCCGGGCGGAGAGGTGCGATTTCATCACGACTTCCGCGGAGCAAGGTTCGCACGGCGCACAGTGATGAACAGCATCGCGAGCAGCACGATCGGGCCGATCTGCGGCAACTTCATCATCTGGTTGAACAGTTCGAACAGCGGCAGCAGCCATGCGAGCACGATTACGATCTGGTCGCCGGGCAGCCATTCATTTTCGAGCCCGTGGGCGATCAGGCAGAACACGGCGACGCCAAGCCAGGTGAGTTCGTAGTGCCAAAGATAGGGCGTCGTCAGCAGCGTGGCGATCATCAGCGCTGCGCCGCGGAGCCGCATGTCCGGCGTACGGCGCCAGACGCCGACGGCGACGGCGATCGAGAGTAGTCCGATCGCGGCTTGCGCGGCGAGCGCGACCGGAATCGATGCGCCCACGAGCCGCAGCGCGGCGAACGTGGTCGGCGATCTGAACCAGTATGGCGGATGCATGAAGTGCAGGGTCCGCACGATCGACAGCGCGTGAGCCAGGCCGTCCAGCGCGTCGGTGCCGGTCAGCGCAATGCCGGCCGCCGCGAGCAGTGTTGCCGTAAGCGCCGCTGCTGCGAAGGTGCGCCACGCGCGCGTCGCAATCAGCACGAACGGAAACACCATCGCCATCTGAGGCTTGATCGCGAGCAAGCCGATCAGGATGCCGGCGACGATCGGGCGTCGACCGAGCAAGTGCAGCGCGAGCGCGGCGATGCCGGCGGTCAGGATGCTGTTCTGCCCATATACAACGGACGTAAACACGGCCGAGTATGCGAGTACGACCAGCACTGTGGCGCGTGGCGTGGCCAGGTGCGCGCGCAGTCCGGAAAGATGCTGGACGGCGTACGCATAGCATAAAAGGCTGCCCGCAAAAAAAAGGATGTACGCGGGCAGCAAAGGCACGAGGGAAACCGGCGCGATCAACAGCAACATCGTCGGCGGATAGAGCCAGGGGAGCGGTTGGTGCTTCATGTAGGCACCGAGCAGCTCAACCTCGGCATGAAAGAATGAGGCCGGATCGTAGACAGCCGCGGCATGGCCATGCAGCACGAGATGCGATGCGGTCCAGAAGACGGGGAAGTCGACGCCCGGTCGTGCAGTCGGGTTTGACGTGAAGGCGTGCGTCACGATGGCCCAGGTGATCAGAAATGCCACGCACAGCATCAGCATGATGCAGCTGTACGGAACGACCCGGTCCGCTGTCAGCCATTGAGCACAGCGTTTGGCGCGAAAGCGCACTCCACGATTGGCCGTATACATGATGCCCCGTCTGCAGTGAGGGTTGCATGGACTGCCGCAACCTTTTTTGTGTTGTCGTGTATCCGGATCGAATCGCATTCAATGACGTTGTCCGGTGAATGCATTGTTGGAGAAAAAATCGCGTGACGCAAACCACGGGCAGAATCACGCGATATCGAATCGTCGGTGATATGGCAGAAAACCGGGTTTTCATGTCTGAGAAAACCGTGTCGGCGCAATTGATGTTTCTCGCTTGAAACATTCAGTGTTTTGGGCCGGTCCGGCATCGCTCGGAATTTGCGTCGGACGAGCGACTTCGCGGATTCGGGAAAATCCCGAGAAATTTTTTTGGGGCCCTGCGCAGTGCGGTTGCGCCCGATCGGGCCCTTCGGGGCGGCCGGCACGCGTATATCAAATTTGAAACATTTCCGGCATCGCGCCAGGACCCGGCATCAGCGTGAAACACCGGAACCCTTGCTGCGCCTCGATTTCTCCCCGGCTGGCCTGCTCTTTGCGTCAAGGTCCGCACGACAGTCGACGACGTGATGAACGACCGGTTGACGCAACAGACTGACAAAACCGGACTGAATCACCTGCGGAAAGCAACGGATCGAGGGCGCGTCGGGGAATACGCCGCCCAGGCCTTGAAACCGCCAGTAACGCCGATCGATCGAATTAGGCGCCGGCAGAGTCGGCGCAATAAGAATCACATGACAGCATTTGGGGAATAAAAATGATAGACCAGAGCACACCGCGGCCTGCATGCCGCGCAGAAAACCTGCAGCAGCATCGACGCGCTTGCGTCATCCGTTCAATCCGACTCCATGCGCCGGACGGTCGTCACGCCGTTCCGCTCGATCGCGGCATCTCGCCGATCGCGGCGCGCATGCATATCGCACACACCAGCTCGCCGACATATGCTCGCCCGGACAGGCACGCAACCTGCCGTGCCAGTTGCTGAGCGCCGTATCCGAATTCCTTTGTTGTGCCTGTGGTAGTAGCCGCTCCTCGCGTCGATCCCGACAAGAGGAATTTCATAGTAGTCCAAAGGAGAATTGCCATGTTCACGTTCATCCAGAAGATCCGTGGTTTCGTTCAAGACGACCAAGGCGTGACGGCCATCGAATACGGCCTGATCGCTGCGCTGATCGCAGTTGCGATCATTACCGCAGTGTCGACGATCGGTCAGGACCTCGCGACCGTCTTCAACGAGATCGCAACCGACCTGGACGCGGTGGTCGCCTGAATGACGGGGCGGCGAACGGTGGGTCCGGCCCGTTCGCCGCTATTCCGTCGCTCGTGTGGGGCCGGACATGACACCAGTAGATGTCTGATGGACCGATCGGCGGATGGCTCGGCCGGTGTAGTGCTCGAGCCTTTCCCCGTTCTTTTGATCAACCGGAATCGGAGGGCGCCATGCAGGCCAGGAAACATGCCGTCACGCGATGGATCGACGACGAGCAAGCGGTGACGTCGATCGAGTATGCGCTGATCGCGGCTCTGATCGCCATGTTCGTGCTGGGGAGCGTCATGTCGGTGAGGGCCGCGCTCGTCGCTGCGTACACCGCGGTCGCGGCGGCCGTCACGGCGGCGGTGGATTTCGCACTGGGCCTGGCCCCCTGATTCTTCCATTCGATCGAGGTTCGCCATGTTGCCTGCCGCGCTGCCTTACCCGGTTCCGTTGTGCGTGACGCTGCTCGCGATCGTCGCGGCCAGCACCGACATCACGAGCCGGCGCATCCCGAATCGGCTCGTCGTGATCGGTCTTGCCGGTGCGCTGGTGGCCCAGTGCGCGCTGCACGGTGTTCCGGCGGGTGCGCTCGCATGGCTTGCCGGCGCAGCGACCGGCTTCGGCTTGCTGCTGCCGTTCTACCTGCTGCGCGGGATGGCTGCAGGCGACGTGAAGCTGATGCTCGCGATCGGCTCATGGGTTGGCGCGTCGATGGCGTTCTACATCGTGCTGGCCACCTTTCTGGCCGGCGGGATCGGCGCGATCGCCTTCGCGCTGCTGCGCGGACGCATGCGCCAGATGTGCGCAAACGTCCTGACGCTGATCGCACGTCGCTCGACCGGAGCGTATGCAGGGGCAACCGACGGCCCCGTGGAAGTCGCGTCGGTCGGCGCGTTGCCGTATGGCGTGGCGATTGCCGCCGGCACGCTGGGCATGCTGTTCGCATCGTGCGCATAGCACGGCGAATCCGCAACGAGGATGGAACGAACATGAACACGAACCCCACCGAACCGAAGCGCGACGCGCGGGTTGCACACCTGCCGAATCCGTCGCCGTTGCGGGAGGCGTATGCGAAGCCGGGCACGCAATTACCTGCTGCGCCGCGCTCGATCGAGGAAACCGGACTGAGCCAGACGTTCGTCGCAGGGCTCGTGCTGAAGTCGACGCTGGTGCTCGGTCGCCCGTCGTACGGCGACCTGATCGAGCGGCACTGCCTGCCGCTCGCGGTGCTCGACGACGTCTTCGCATTCCTGGTGCGCGAGCATCTGGTCGAATTGACCCATCGCGGCGCGACGGATCTCGACGTGACGTTCCGCCTGACCGACGCGGGCCGTGTACTCGCGCTCGAAGAGCGTGCGCGCAGCAGCTACAGCGGGCCCGCGCCGGTGACGCTCGACGCGTATCTCGACTGCGTGTCTACCTATTCGGTGCGCAAGTTGCGCGTGACGCAGAACGCCGTGTGGGGCGTATTCGAAGGCATCGTGATGGACACGGCGGTCCTCGACTCGGCTGCTGCTGCGCTGAACTCCGGCCGTCCGCTGCTGATCTATGGTCCGGCCGGCAGCGGCAAGACCTTCCTCGCGGAGCGGCTCGGCTCGCTGATGGGCGGTCACGTACCGGTGCCGCACGCGATTTACGCGGCCGGCGAAGTGATCCAGATCTACGACCCGCTTGTGCATATCGACGCGGCGTCGCAAGCGGACGGTCAATCGGTCGATCGCCGCTGGCGTCTCTGCGAGCGGCCGGTCGTGATGTCCGGCGGGGAGCTGACGCTCGACGAGCTCGACCTGCGCCGCGATGAAGCGGCCGGCTTCTACCAGGCGCCGCCGCACATGAAGGCGAACATGGGCATGTACATCGTCGACGATCTCGGTCGCCAGCGTGTCGAGCCGCGCGACCTGCTCAATCGCTGGCTGCGTCCGCTCGATCGCGGCGTCGATTTCCTGACGCTCGAGTCCGGCAATCGCTTCGTGCTGCCGTTCGACGTCTGGCCGGTATTCTCGAGCAACCTGGCGCCGGAGCAGTTCGCCGACGAAGCGTTCTTGCGCCGGCTCGGTTCCAAGCTTCACGTCGGCGCGTTGTCGATCGACCACTACCGCGCGGTGTTCGACGCCGCATGCGAGTCGCTGGGGCTGGTGTCGTCGCAGGACGCATTCGACTATCTGCTGCACCGCCTGCACCTGCCGACCGGCAAGGCCTATCTCGCATGCTTCCCAATGGATCTGCTGCGTCTCGTCGCCGCCGGCGCGCGGTATCGCGGCGATCCGCTCGAAGTGACGCACGACGCACTGCACGACGCATGGGCCAGTTATTTCGGCACGGCGCCCGAGCGCGACGGTGGATATTTGCCGCCCGTCGAGCATGGTGGTCGCACGTATGTAGTCCGTTGAGTCGTTTCTTTCGTGATTCGTTGAGGAGCATTGCCATGAAAAACAGTCGAGCGGTCATGATGCTGGTTGTCGCGATGGTCGCGGGGCTTGCCGCGGTCGTGTTCGCATCCCGCTGGTTGATGCATACATCCAACGGCTCGGTCACTTCGGTCGCGGTGGCGACCACCGACCTGAACCTGGGCGAGCCGCTCGGGCCGAACCAGATCCATATGGTGAGCTGGCCGTCGGGCAGCGTGCCGACCGGTGCGTTCGCCGACACGAAGGAACTCGAAGGGCGCGTCGTGCGCACGAGCCTCGCACGCGGCGAGCCGGTGATCGAGTCGAAGCTCGCGCCGATCGGCACGAAGGGCGGGCTGTCCGCGGTGATCGCCGACGGCAGCCGCGCGATCACCGTGCGTGTGAACGACGTGGTCGGCGTCGCGGGCTTCGCACTGCCGGGCAACTACGTCGACGTGATCGTCAACACGCAGGAACAGCAGGGCAAGACCGACGGGCAGAGCATCTCGAAGATCGTGCTCGAGCACATCCTCGTGCTCGCCGTCGCGCAGCAGGTCAGCCGCGACGACACCGCACCGAAGGTCGTCAACGCGGTGACGCTCGAAGTCACGCCCGACCAGGCCGAACGTCTCGACCTCGCGCGCAGCGTCGGCACGCTGTCGCTCGTGCTGCGCAACCAGGTCGACCAGAAGACGCTGACCACCGACGGCGCGACCAAGCTCACGCTGCTCGGCAAGGCCCCGGCACCCGAAGCGCCCGCACCCGTGAAGACCGTGCGTGTGCGTGTCGCGTCGCACGCGGCACCGGAAGCGCGCCGCGACTGCGTCGGCGTGCTGACCGGGGTGCGCGGCAGCGTCGAATGTTTCTGAAACCGTAGAACACATCCAGATAACCAGATTAACCAGATTGGCCGCCGTCAGGGTACGGCGGCCTTGGAAGGGACAACCGGCTTCTCGCCGGTCACTCGGGGGATCAGACGAAATGAAGATCAATCCGCAACATTCAGGTACCGGCCCGGTGCGCACGCGCGTCGCGCGGGGCGCGATGATGGCCGCGATCCTCTGCACGGGAACGCTGACCGTGTACAGCGCGCTGGCACAGGAGGGCGTCGAATCGGCCGCTCTGATGAAGGGCGGTGCCAGCGCACCGGCCGCCGTCGCGAAGGGGCCGATGCAGATGACGATCAGCATGGCGCCGGCGCCGGCCGCCGCGCCCGCCGCATCGGCGGGCCCGCTGCGCGGACCGAACTGCGTGGGCGCGGTGCGCGAGTCGACCAGCGTCAGCGTGCCGCTCGGCAAGTCGCTGCTCGTGCCGATGCCGGAGCCGGTCCGCAACCGGACCATCGGCAACCCGGCCGTCGCGCAGGCGACGATGGTGTCGCCGCAGACGCTCTACATCCTCGGGTTGTCGGTCGGCACGACCAACATGATCGTGCAGGGCAGGAGCGGCGCGTGCCGCGTGATCGACGTGGCGGTCGGCGCGGACGCGGGCGGCTTGCAGGCATCGCTGCAGCAGCTGATGCCGAACGAGCGCGACATTCACGTGTCGACCGCCGCCGGCACGATCGTGCTGGCCGGCACCGTATCGAACTCGCAGGCCGCGCAGCAGGCCGTGCAGATCGCCCGTGCGTACAGCGACAGCGCTGGTGAGGGCGGCGGGGGCGCCAAGGGCGGCGGTGTGCTGAACATGCTGGCCGTCACGTCGCCGCAGCAGGTGATGCTCGAGGTGAAGGTCGCGGAAGTATCGAAGACGCTGATCAATCAGATGGGCAGCGCGTTCAACATCCAGGGTGGCTTCGGTTCGTGGAGCGGCGCGCTCGTCAGCAACCTGCTCGCGGGCGTCGCAAGCGGCGCGGTGTTCAACAAGGCGAACAACAAGCCGTTCAGCATCGCGGCCGATGCGCAGAACACGGACAACCTCGTCAAGATTCTCGCGGAGCCGAATCTCGTGACGATCAGCGGCCAGGAGGCGACGTTCCTCGCCGGCGGCAAGATCTTCATCCCGGTGCCGCAAAGCAGCGGCAACGGCACCTCGACGATCACGCTGCAGGAAGAGGAGTTCGGCGTCGCGCTGAAGTTCACGCCGACGGTGCTCGCGAACGGCCGGATCAGCCTGAAAGTTGCGCCGGAAGTGTCGGAGCTGTCGCAGACGGGCGTCACTCTGAGCGCGACCAACATCGGCGGCACGTCGATCCTGCCGCTGATCACGACGCGGCGTGCGTCGACGACGGTCCAGATGAGCGACGGCGAATCGTTCGCGATCGGCGGGCTGATCAAGGACAACGCCAGCGGTGCGCTGAAGGCGATCCCGGGCGTCGGCGAGGTGCCGGTGCTCGGCGCGCTGTTCCGCAGCACGTCGTTCCAGCAGGATCGCACGGAGCTGATCTTCCTGATCACGCCGCACCTGGTCAGGCCGCTGCAGACCGCCGACGTGCCGCTGCCGACCGACAGCTTCTCGAAGCCGAACGAGGTCGACGTGTATGCGACCGGCAACATGGAAGGCCGCAAGGGTGTGCGCAAGCAGGGTGCGCAGCCGGCGAACGGCACATCGGATGCACCGCAGACGCCGGCTCCGGCGCCGCAATCGAGCGTGCCCGGTGCGTCGGCCGCTGCATTGCCCGCACCGCGTGCGCCGCAGGCCGCCGTTGCACCGGCACCGGTGCCGGCACAGCCGGAGAAGGCCGCGGCCGACGCGGCAGGGGCCGTGCGCGTCGAGCCGGTGCCGACCGCGCAGCCGCAGTCGGAGCCGCTGGCGCAGCCGCAGGCCGATGCGGCCAGTGCGGCGCGGATCGCGCGCATCGAAGCCGCTGCCGCGCGTCTCGCGGCCGCCGGCTCCACCACGCCGGCAAAGCCTGCGCCGCTCCCGAAGCACGGTTCGCCGGCCGCTGCCCACGCGCAGATCGCGCGGGCGAACGCGGGCTCCGAATCCACCGATCGTTGAAGCCATCCAAGGGGAAGCTCATGAAATCCGCCTACCTCGTATTCGTGCGCCGCGCGGCGCTTGCCGTACCGCTCGCGTTCGCACTTGCCGGCTGCATGTCGTCGAGCCCGGTGTGGGACAGCCGCTTTGGCGACTCCGTCCGCGCCGTCACGCAAGCCCAGATCATCGATCCGCATGCCGCCGACCACGCGGCAGCGCGCCCGGGGGTCGACGGCAGTGCCGCCGCGGCCGCGCTCGACAACTACGACAAGTCGTTCAAGCAGCCCGAGCCGAAAGCCAATGCGTTCGTGATCGGCATCGGCAAATCGGCGCAGTAAAACAGGCATGCTCAGGGAGAACGCCATGTCCAGCGCAGCTCGTCATCCGAAACTCACGCGTCGCAGTCTCCGTCGTCAGCAAGGCGCCGTCGCGATCATCGTCGGTCTCGCACTGGCGGTGATGATCGGGTTCGTCGGGCTCGCGCTGGACCTCGGCAAGCTGTACGTCACGCGCAGCGAACTTCAGAACAGCGCCGACGCATGCGCGCTGTCCGCTGCGCGCGACCTTACGTCGGCCATCAGTCTGCAGGTGTCCGAAGCGAACGGCATCGCCGCCGGTCATTTGAATTTCGCGTTCTTTCAGCGCAACGCGGTGCAGATGCAGACGGATACGAACGTCACGTTCAGCGACTCGCTGACCAATCCGTTCCTGACGAAGTCGTCGGTCACGACGCCGGCCAACATCAAATACGTGAAGTGCACGGCGAAGTTGAGCAATATCCAGCACTGGTTCATCGAGGTGCTGAACACGATCCCGGGCGTGCAGGTCGCGAACGCGGCACAGGTGACGGCGAGCGCGATCGCGACGGTCGGCGGCGGGCAGACGACCTGCGCGATTCCGGTGTTCGTGTGCCGCACTCCTGGAGATCCAGCCTATAAAGTCGGTGACTGGATTACGTCGTTGCCGGACGGGTCGACGTCATATGGAAGCGGTAATTTCGGCTGGGCGGCACTGGATGGGTCGACCAACGAAAAAAGCGTTGCCACCGAACTGAACGGCAATACCTGCAACATCGCGGTCCAGTCAGATCTGACTTCGCCCGGCAAGATGTCGGCCGCGTTTCGTGCGTGGAACACCCGCTTCGGCATCTATACGAGCGGCAGCAACGGATCGACCGGGCAGCCCGACTTCACCGGGTACGCGTATGTCGGTCCCACATACAAGCCGAATGGAACCGGCACGGGCGGGGACGCTTACAAGCAGTTCGTGCTCGACCGCGCGGCCTATAAGAGTTACCAGGGCGACGGTCCGGTGGCGTCAGGTGGCAGCGGGATCACAACCAAAGGAAGCACGCAGGGCAACTACATGACCCAAGGCGGGGATCGCCGGATCGCCCTGGCGCCGGAAGGCGACTGTACGGTGACCAAGGGCAACAGCGTCAAGGTGCACGTCACGCAGTGGGATTGCGTGCTGATGCTCGACCCGGTGCCGTTCAGTTCGGGCGCCGGCTCGGTCGTCGCACACCTCGAATATCTCGGCTCGTCGTCGTTTGGCGGTTCCTCGTCGGGCTCCGGCGGCTCCGGCTCCGGCAGTAATCCGTGCGCGACGCAGGGCTTGCCCGGCGGCGGCAGTGCCGACGGCACCCAGGTGCCGATGCTCGTTCAATAGCGGAGAAGCGATCATGAAAAGAGCACAGTTTCGCCGATCGCGGATGCGCGGCGTGGCCGCGGTCGAGTTCGCGCTCGTACTGATGCCGATGGTCGTGCTCGCGACAGGCGTGGCCGAGTTTGGTCGCGCGATCTACCAGTACGAGACGCTGACCAAGGGTACGCGCGATGCGGCGCGTTACCTGTCGCTCTATCTGCCGACCGACAGCACGTATCCGCTGTCACAGGCGCAGTGTCTGGTCGTCTACGGCAACACGAGTTGCGGTGCGGCCGGTACCGAACTGGTGCCCGGACTCACGACGGACATGGTGATCGTCTGCGATGCGTTGCATACGACAGGCTGCAATGACACGTCCGACCCATCGACGTTCTCCGGCCTGACGACCTACGACGCGAGCAACAATGCGCCGACCGGCAAGGCGACGGGCAGCATCAACCTTGTCGAGGTCAAGGTGAAGGGATACCAGTACCAGCCTATTCCGGCCTTCCCGGGACTGCCGACGATCACCTTCGGCAACATCCTCACCGTGATGAGGCAAGCATCATGAACGCGCACCGTATTCCGCTGCAGCGCCGCCATGGGCAACGGGGGGCGACGGTCGTCGAGTTCGCGCTGATCGCATCGATCCTGATCATGCTGCTGACCGGCATCTTCGAATTCGGGCGAGTGCTGTTCTACTGGGGCACGGCGAGCGAGGCCCTGCGCCTCGGCGCGCGCACGGCGATCGTCTGCGACATCAATGCCGCGGGCGTCGCGAAGCGCGTGACGAAGTTGCTGCCGCTGCTGAAGAGCGCGAACGTATCGGTGAACTACTCGCCGTCGGGCTGCGACGTCAACAGCTGCACGTTCGTGACTGTTAGCGTCACCAACGTGACCGTCAAGACGATGATTCCGCTCGTGAACGTTTCGATCACGATGCCGCCATTCACCACGACGCTGCCGCGGGAAAGCCTGAATTCCTCGACGGGCGGCACCGCCTGTCAATAACCGCATCGACGAGGCACAGTCATGATCAATATCCTCGTAGCTTCCGACGATACTGCCCAGCTCACGCAGATCGCGCGCCTCGTCACCGACAGCGGACGCTACCGCGTGACCCGCGCGGCCGGGCGACCGTCGCAGATCGAGCACCGTACCGACGGGCTCGACGCATTCGACGTCCTGCTGATCGATGGCGCGACGACCGACGCGAATGAGCTGTCCGCGATCGAGCGGATCTGCCGGCTGCATTCGGCCCTGACCGTCATTCTGGTGAGCGCCGATGCGTCGCCGAATGTGCTGCTGGACGCGATGCGCGCCGGCGCACGCGATGTGCTGCAGTGGCCGATCGAAGCCGCGGCGCTCGCTCGGGCGCTCGAACGCGCGGCCGCGCAAAGCACGCGGCGCGACGCTGATGACACGCGGTTCGTGTCGTTCATGTCGTGCAAGGGCGGCGCGGGCACGAGCTTCGCGGCAAGCAATGTCGCATACGAGATCGCCGAAGGCTTCAAGCGTCGCGTGCTGCTGGTCGATCTCAACCAGCAGTTCGCGGATGCCGCGTTCCTTGTCAGCGACGAGACGCCGCCGTCGACGCTGCCGCAGCTGTGTGCGCAGATCGAGCGGCTCGATGGCGCGTTTCTCGACGCGAGCGTCGCGCACGTGACGCCGACATTCCACGTGCTCGCAGGCGCGGGCGACCCGGTCAAGGCCGCGGAGGTGCACGAGGACGCACTCGAATGGATCCTCGGTGTCGCCGCCCCGCGCTATGACTTCGTGATCTTTGACGTCGGCGTGAGCATCAATCCGCTGTCGATGATCGCGCTGGATCGCAGCGACCAGATCCAGCTTGTGCTGCAGCCCGCGATGCCGCACGTGCGCGCGGGACGCCGGCTACTGGAGATCCTCGTGTCGCTCGGCTACTCGACAGACCAGCTTCGGCTCGTGGTGAACCGGATGACGCGCGCGAGCGAACGAACCCGCACCGCGCTCGAGGAAGTGCTCGGCCTGCGTGCCAGCTGCATCATTCCCGACGACGTCGACACTGTGCGCGAAGCACTCGACCAGGGGCATCCGGCGTCGCGGGTCGCGCGTAGCGCGACGGTCACACGTGCATTGCAGGCCTGCGCGAAGCAGATCGTCGAGGGCGACGTGCGCACCCAGCACGGCGCGGTCAGCAGCGAACCGTTGATGTCCCGGCTGTTCGGCCGCAAGGCCACGCCGAAGCTCAAGTCCATGTGAATTTCTCGGGGAAACCATCATGTCATTGCGCGAACAGATGTCCTTGTATCGGGCCCAGCCGCAAGTGGCCGGCACCGAACCGGTTGCGTCGACGCATTCGTCGGTACGCGATGCGTACCAGAAGCTGCGCCGTGAAATTCACCTGGCCGTGCTCGAGCGAGTCGAGCTCGAGCGTTTGTCGCGCCTGCCGCAGGAGCAGGTCCGGCACGAAATCGCGGCACTGATCTCGCGCATCCTCGACGAGGGGCGCCTGCCTGCTAACGACATCGAGCGGCGCCAGCTCGCGGTCGACATCTACGACGAGATGTTCGGCTTCGGTCCGCTTGAGCCCTTGCTGCGCGACCCGAGCATCTCCGACATCCTCGTGAACACCTTCCGTCAGGTCTACGTCGAGCGCTTCGGCCAGCTGGAGCTGACCGACGTGACGTTCTACGACGATGCACACCTGATGAAGGTGATCGAGAAGATCGTGTCGCGGGTCGGGCGTCGCATCGACGAATCGAGCCCGATGGTCGACGCGCGGCTACCGGATGGCTCACGCGTGAATGCGATCATCCCGCCGTCGGCGATCGACGGGCCGCTGATGTCGATTCGGCGCTTCGCGGTCAACCCGCTGAAGATGGACGACCTGGTGCGCTTCCATAGCCTCACGCCGCCGATGGCGGAGCTGCTCGACGCGCTGGCTCAGGCGAAGGTGAACGTGCTCGTGTCGGGCGGCACGGGCAGCGGCAAGACGACGCTGCTCAACATCCTGTCGGGTTTCATTCCGCGATGCGAACGGATCGTGACGATCGAGGATGCAGCCGAACTGCAACTGCAGCAACCGCACGTGCTGCGACTCGAAACGCGGCCGCCGAACATCGAGGGCAAGGGCGAAATCACGCAGCGCACGCTCGTGCGCAACGCGCTGCGGATGCGCCCGGACCGGATCATCCTTGGCGAAGTGCGCGGCGCGGAAGCGCTCGACATGCTCAACGCGATGAACACTGGTCACGAAGGCTCGCTCGCGACGATCCACGCGAACACGCCGCGCGATGCGCTCACGCGGCTCGAGAACATGATCAGCATCGGCGGCCTGACGCTGCCGCCGAAGACGATGCGCCAGCAGATCGCGTCGGCGATCTCCGTGGTCGTGCAGGCGACGCGGCTCACCGACGGCAAGCGCAAGATCGTCAGCATCCAGGAACTGACCGGGATGGAGGGCGACATCATCAACATGCAGGAGATCTTCACGTTCAAGCGCACCGGCATGGACCGCGACGGCACGGTGCGCGGGCACTTCTGCGCAACAGGCGTGCGGCCGAAGTTCGCCGAGCGGCTGCAGGCATTCGGCATCAACCTGCCGGATTCGCTGTACGACCCGTCCCGGCATTACGAGACGAACTGACGGGCGACTGCTGTCCGATTCCGGGGAGGCTACATGGACTCGATCTTTTACGGCTTTGTAATTCTCACCTTCGTCGCAGTCGTGCTTGCGATCGAAGGCGCCTATCAATGGTGGAATGCACGGCATGGCGTGGCTGCGCGCCGGATCGAATCGCGCCTGCGCGCGATGTCGGCCGGCGGCAATGTACAGCAGGAGCGGATGTCGATCCTCAAGAAGCGGATGCTCGACGAGTCGAAGTCGTTCGACCGGCTGCTGCTGCGCGTGCCACGCGTGCATGCGCTCGATTTGCTGATACAGCAGTCGGGTCTCGACTGGACGATCGCGAAGCTGGTGACGCTGACTGCCGCGTTTTCGGTTGCCGCCACGCTGATCCTGAGCTTCACCACGTTGCCGATGCTCGTCGTGCTGCTCCTTGCGTTGCTGTGTGCGTGCCTGCCGATGATGCACGTGATGCGCCATCGAAACCGGCGGATGATCAAGCTGCAACGTCAGCTGCCGGACATCTGCGACATGATTGCGCGCGCGTTGCGTTCCGGTCATTCGTTCACGAGCGCGCTCGGGATGGTCAGCGAGGAGTTTCCCGACCCGATGGGCGGCGAGTTCCGGATCACGTTCGACGAGATCAACTACGGCGTGTCGCTGCACGATGCACTGGTGAACCTCGCCACCCGTGTGCCGGTACAGGACCTGCGCTATTTCGTGATCGCGGTGCTGATCCAGCGCGAGACCGGCGGCAACCTGGCGGAACTGCTGGACAGTATCGCATCGCTGGTTCGCGATCGCTTCAAGCTGTTCGACAAGGTCCGCGTGTTGTCGGCGGAGGGACGGTTGTCGGCCTGGATCCTCGGGCTGTTGCCGTTCGGAACCGCGGCCATGATGGCGATAGTGAACCGGGAGTTTCTGTCGGTGCTTTGGACGGATCCGGCGGGGATCAAGATGGTCGGCACGATGTTGTTGTCGATGGCCTTCGGTCTCGTCTGGATGCGCCGCATCATCCGGATTCGCGTCTGACGCGTGTCACAGGCTTCACGAACCGTATCGAGGTTGTCATGCAAAACCTGAGCGTAGTACATGCCGTGATGCTGGCCGGATTGTTCATCTTCGTGGCCGGTGGCGTGCTCGTCGCGATGCTGTTGTTCGCACCGCGCGACATGCAGCGCCGGATCCAGCAGGCGGGCGGGACAGGCGTGGTGGGCGGCATGGGCGCGGCCGACGGCGGCGATTCGGCTCCGCGCTGGGTCGAGAAGCTCGTCGAGCTGTCGAAGCCGATCTCAAAGCTGTCGGTCCCGCAGGACGGATGGGAGAATTCGCCGCTGCGCGTGCGGCTGATGAATGCCGGATGGCGCGATTCGAACGCGGCGGCGCTGTACTTCACCGCGAAGACACTGCTGGCGCTCGCGCTGCCGTGTGTTGCGTTGCTGTCGCTGATCTCCACGCGGCTCGCGGAGCAGCGCATGCTGCTCTCGTTCATCCTCGTCGCGCTGGCCGGGATCGGCTACTACGTGCCTAACGTGCTGCTCTCGCGGCGGATCGCGGCGCGTCATCAGGCGATCTTCGAGGACTTTCCGGACGCGCTCGATCTGCTGACGGTGTGCGTCGAAGCGGGGCTCGGGCTCGATGCGGCATTGATGAAAGTGAGCGAGGAGCTGCGCTTTCGCAGCGAAGTGGTCGCAAACGAGTTCGCGCTGCTACTACTCGAGATGCGCTCCGGCTTCACGAAGGAAACCGCGTTGCGCAATCTCGCGCTGCGAACCGGCGTCGAGGACATCGAATCGTTCTGCGCAATGCTGATCCAGGCAGATCGCTTCGGCACGAGCATCGCCGAATCGCTGCGCGTGCTGTCGGACATGCTGCGCACGCGGCGCCGGATGCGGGCCGAGGAGCGGGCCGCGAAGATTGCGCTGAAGCTGCTGTTCCCGCTGATCTTCTGCATCTTCCCGGCGCTGATGTGCGTGTTGCTTGGGCCGGCGATGATTCACGTGTACCGCGTGCTGCTGCCGACCTTCGTCCACGTTGGGCACTGAATAGTTGCGCGGAGCGCTGCGCAAAACGGATTGCGTGCCGGCCCCACATCACAGGTCAGCCGGCACGGCCACCGTCTTCATGGGAGGCTCCTTCTCCCCCGGGCGGCGTCGCGAGAGAGGTTGATCATAGCGACGTCGACGCAACCCGGACCCATGGTCGACCCTGGATGCAGCCGTAGTCCACTGCCCGCGCGGGTGGCCCCCTACGACTAACCCGAACACAGTCGCGGCAGCGCGCCGGCCGAATCGAAAAAGCAATCCGACTGGATCGATCCGCACAACTGAACTAATCCGAATCAATAATGTGCGCGATTGTTTATCGAAGTATCGATCGGAATTACCCACCCGGCTCTTCTTTCCCCACTCACGGGAAAATCACGTTTGTCGGAACGTCTCCTTTCGCGAAAGTGAATTGTAATGACAGGGGCGTGCCCCTGCCGGCATCGAAGTAGCCGGTCAGAGGCAGGCCTCCCGGCCGGCGAACGGTAGCCCGTCTGTCCCTGTCCGCATGCGCCGGCAGGCGCCATGCAGCCGAAAATTCCCTTGAAATCCCCGATTCGAATTTCTAGCATTATTCAAAATCAGTGCTGAATCACGACGGGAACGGGACGCGCATTCGGCCTCTCGGAAATATCCAAAGAAGCATTGAAAATCAAGCGACTGCCCGACGACACGGAAAACAGGCCAGTCATGCACGATCAAGGCCGGGGGAATCATGAACGAGCAAGCAGCGATGTGCAGGCGGCTTGATGCTTCGTCGAGCAGGCGTTCGGCCGTCCGGCACGGTCCTGCGCATCCGCCGCGCGGCATTGCGCGTCCTTTACCCCCCGATTCCTGACAGCCGGTGCGGCCGACCGCGCCCGGAACACCTCCTGCTCACCGATATCCTGCGCATCGGCGCCCCCGCGCATCGGCCCGCACGCGGCCGGCGTGGCGACGCGCGTCGCGCAGTCGACGGACCGACATAACAATTCGAACGAGGGACGCAGCATGGCCATCCATGTGCCTGTGACACGCCGGACGTTTCTGAAGCTCGCCGGCAGCGGCGCCGTCGTCGCCGTGTCGGTCACCCATTTGCCGGCCGTCGTACTCGCCGCGGGCGAGACGCAGGCCGACGCGAACGGCCCGAACTGGGCACCCGTGCCCGGCAAGGCGCGCTGGCGCATCGACGGCATGCCGAAGGTGACGGGCCAGAAGATCTACGCGCGCGACTTCAAGTCCCGCGACTTCGTCGGCTGGCCGCAGCAGGAAAACTGGCTCTATGCGCTGCGCTGCGACCGGGTCGACGCCGTGTACCAGGGCTACGACCTCGGCGTGCTGCCGCCCGAGCTGCGACCGATCGCCGTCGTCGACAACGCATTGCTGAGCGCGCGCCGGATTCCGCTTGCACCGGAACCCGATCCGATCGCGAACCAGGACATCTACTGGCTCGCGCGGGCCGGCCATCCGGCGGACTGCTACGGACAACCGGCCGCGCTGCTGATCTTCGCGAACTTCGACGTCTATCGTCGCGCGAAGAAGCTGCTCGACTTCAATCGCGGCGCGATCCGCTACGGCGCGCCGGTCGGCCCGGGGCCGGCCGCACCGGTCGTCCCGTATTCGCCCGTGACCATCTACGTGCGCGACGACGAACAACATTTCAGTTACGTCGACAACTACCAGACCGACAGCAACGGCAAGCCGACCGCGAAGTACCTGGCGGAACGCGAGGCGGCGGTCGCCAACATCGACGCGACGGTCGCCCGCAATGCAGCCGCCGGCACGTGGATCGGCGTTCGGGCCACCGGCGACGGCGGATTCGAGACGCCGGCGATGGACCCGATGTTCATGGAGCCCGAGTCGGGACTCGCGTGGTACGACGCGTCGGCCGCGAAAATCAGCCTCGTTCTCGGCACGCAGTCGGCGAACGACGATGCAACGGGCGCGTGCGCGCTGTTCGACGGCAGCGACATCTCGGTCAAGGAGGCGCATGTCATCGCGTGCTACCCGGGCGGTGGCTTCGGCGGACGCGACAAGTCCTATTTCCCGCTGTATCTGGCGCTTGCTGCCCCGTTCGCGAAGGGCGCGCTGCGCTGGCAGCAATCGCGCTACGAACAATTCCAGGTCGGCCTGAAACGCTGCGAGACGCAGTTTTCCGAATCGCTGTGGTTCGACCGTCGCGGCAAGCTCGAAGCGATCACCTGCGATTTCCTGATGAACGGCGGCGGGAAGAAGAACCTGTCGCCGTACGTGGCGCAGCTTGCCGCGTTGAGCGCGATGAGCTGCTACGAGATCCCGCGCGCACGCGCGCAGGCCGCATCGACCTACACGCGGGAAGTCTTCGGCGGGTCGCAGCGCGGCTTCGGCGGACCGCAGGCGTTCATGGCGATCGAGACGCTGATGGACGAAGCCGCGCGCCGGCTCGGGCTGTCGCCGTTCGAGATCCGGCGCGCCAATCTGCTCGGCAAGGCGCCGGGTCTCGGCAAGGGGCGCGCGATCACGGGGGCACCGATCCTGTTCGACCTGCAGCTCGACGCGCTGCTCGACCGGCTCGAGCGTCATCCGCTATGGCTCGAGCGCGAGCAGGCGCGTGTCGAGCGCAACGCACGCAGCCTCCGCTACGGCGTCGGTCTCGCGATGGCGAACGAGGCGTACGGCACGTCCGGCGACGGGATGTTCGGGATGGTGCAGATCCTGCCCGACAGCAGCCTGCGCGTGGTCACGCCATATACCGACATGGGCAACGGCGCGGCCACGACGCTGGGTCTCGCACCGGCTGAATTTCTCGGGCAAAACGCGCAAACGATTGCGATGAGCGAGATCGCGCCGTTCAACGCGCTCGGGCTCACCACGAAGGGCCCGTCGAGCGATCCGAAGTGGGTGCGCTACAACTATGGTTCGTCGAGCGCGTGCCTCGGCGCATTCCATCAGTACCACGCGGTGAAGGGCGCCGCGCAGGCGCTGTTTCTGCAAAGCGTGCTGCCGGCTGCGCGTGCGTGGTGGGGCGTGCCGGTACGGGCCGAGGACGTACGCTGGGTCGATCGTGCGCTCGTCGCGAACGGCCTCGCCCCGATTTCATGGCCGGCGCTGCTCGGCACGATCAGGAAGCTGGGCCTGCAGACCGTGGCGGCTGTGCATGCGAGCTATGCCGGGTACTTCTGGAAGGGCACTTATCCGTTCGCGTCCGGCAGTGCGCAGATCGACTACGACTACGTGGCGGTCGGCCTCGACCCGTATCGCCTGGCGTCGCTGCAGCGCGTGCTGCAGCCGCCACCGGTCAACACGACGCTCTACGGGCGCACGACCTATGCGCCGTCGGCGACGCTCGTCGCGGTGGCTGTCGATCCGGCAACCGGGCGCGTGAAGGTCGAACGCGTGGTGACGGCCGTGAGCGTCGGCCGGCAGTTGTCGCCGGAACTCGTCGAAGGGCAGTCGCAGGGCGCGGTCGCGATGGGGATCGGCAACGTGCTGACCGAAACCTGTCCGCTGGGGCCGGACGGGCCGGGCGGCGGTCGATGGAATCTCGATCGCTACGAGGTCACGCGGCTGCCGGATATCCCCGTGCAGGAGCTGATCGCTTTGCCGCCGCCGGCCGGCGATCCGGCGAATGCACGCGGCATCGCGGAAGCGGTGATGTGCCCGATCGCGCCGGCGCTGCTCAATGCGCTCGCGATGGCGACGGGGCGGCGGTTCCGGGTGACGCCGGTGACGCCGGAGAAGATTCGGGAGGCACTGCAATGAGCAATCCGGTCCGGATGACCATCAACGGCAAGCCCGTCGAAGCAGCCGCCGCCGACGGCGACATGAACCTCATCGACTTCCTGCACGAGCGACGGGACCTGACGGGCACGAAGCTGTGCTGCGGCATCGGCGTGTGCCGCGCGTGCACGGTCGGCGTGCGCAACGCGCCCGATGCGCCGATGGAAAAGACGCTGTCGTGCTCGACGCCGGTCAGTGCGATGGCGGACATGCACGTGTACACGATCGAAGGGCTCGCGCAGGGCGATGCGCTGTCGCCGCTGCAGCAGAGCTTTCTCGAGTCGTTCGCGTTCCAGTGCGGCTACTGCACGTCGGGCTTCCTGATGGCCGCGACCGCGATGCTCGACCATCTGCGCGCGCAGCCGGTGCACGAGCGCGATCTGGACGCGATGATCGAAACCTGGGTCGGCGGCAACATCTGCCGTTGCACCGGCTACGTCAAGTACATCGAGGCCATTCGCAAGGTGGCGCTGCGCTACACGAAGGGGGCGGCATGACGACGAGAACCTGCGTCGCCGCGCTGGCGACGCTGCTGGCCGTGCAGGTTGCGCCGGTCGCGCTCGCGGCGGGAAGCGGCGATGCTTCGCTGCATGAGTATGCGCAGCAGTGCACCGATGAAATCGGCGAGATTCCCGCGTTCGACTGCAACGCCGGCACCGATGTGCCGATCACCGTCAACGGCCGGGTGCCGGCACGCTATACGGCGCACATGACGTGCGATCGCCCGGCGCTCCTGCCGTATGACGCGCCGACGTCCGGGCAGTGCACGCCTTATTCGAAGATCCTCGACCTGTCCCACGGCGACACGCAGATCTCGGCGTTTTGCCGCCGCAAGCAGATCCGTGCGAACCGCAGCCCGTATTACGACGAAGTCGACATCGTGCTGCACCATGTCGGCAACGGCAAGACCTGCTGGTTTCATGCGGAGAAGGGGGGAACGGCCGGCATGAACGCTGCGCGGGTGCCGCCGCCGAACGAGACGACGCCGCCGCCCGGCCATCCGTCCGCGGCCGAGTTCTGGTGGAAGCCGGCCGCGACCGCGACGAAGCGCTGCGTATCGTGTCATGACGCGAGCCCGGTCATGTACAGCCCGTGGATCGGGCAGGTGTGGAACAAGGTGCCGACCGATCCGTGGGGCAAGTATGTGAATCTCGGCGCCGACTTCGCGTCGTGGACATCGCATGCGATCAGCACGCCCGGCAACACCTGCATCGGCTGTCACCGGATCGGCGACCAGAACAGCTGCAAGATCTATGTGCCGCTCGCTGCCGGGCTGCTGCCGCCGCCGAAGGGCAGCAATGCGCGTGCGAGCCGCTACCCGCTGACGCACTGGATGCCGATCGACAACAACAAGAGCCTCTATGAATGGAATGCGGCGAACGCGAAGTCGGTGAGCGACCTGCTCGAATGCTGTTCGGCGCGCGGCAAGAACGATCCGAAGTGCAGCTTCACGCCGGCGGCGCAGGCGGCGAAATAAGCCGCGCGCGCGCCGTGCCGGCGTGTCACGGCCGGCCCTCGCTCGGCACGTCCGATGCCTTGCTGAGCTCGGCCATGATGATTCGCGCGATCTCGTTGGCCGGTGCGCGTCCGTCGGGGCCGGCCGCCGTGTTCGCCCACGTGACGATCGTCGTCTTCGTGGCCGGATCGTAGCCCGCGAACGTATTGAAGCCCGGTATTTCACCGGTGTGCCCGTAGAACGTACCGAATTTCGCGAGTCCCATGCAGTAGCTGGCCGATGCCGGATTCGACGGATCGGTCGGCGTGCAGCTCGCGAGCCGTTGCGCCTGCAGGTCGGCGTTCAGGTAGCCGCCGCTGACCATCCGCTGCACGTACGCGCCCAGTTCGGTCGCGGTCGAGATGCCGGAGCCGGCTGTCCACGCCCACGACGTATTGACGCTCGTCACGTTGGTCGGCTGCAGCGTGCCGTCTTTGGTGGCCGCCTGACGCGCCGGGGACAGCGTGTTGCTGTCGAGGGTCTCCACATTGGTGCCCCATTGATAGCCCTGCGGCGCCGGCGCGGGCAGCGCCGTGTGGTCCTGCGGCGGCAGGGCGGTCTCGGTCAGGCCGAGCGGCGCGAACAGCCGGGTCCGGATCGCATCGGCGGCGCTCATGCCGGTGAGCTGCTCGATGATCAGGCCGAGCAGCACCGTATTCGTGTTCGAGTAGCGGAAATCCGCGCCCGGCGCGAAATAGACGGGCTGGCTCCGCGCGATGCCCAGCAGCTCATCGATGGTCCACACCTTGTCCGGCTGCGCGTCCAGCGTCTGGTTGAACGCGAGGTTCGTCGAGTAGTTGTAAAGGCCGCTGCGCATGGTCAGCAACTGCTCGATCGTGATCGAATCGCCGTTCGGCACGTTCGCGACGTACTGGCTGACATGATCGGTCAGGCGCAGCCTGCCTTCCTGCACGAGTTGCAGGATCACCGTGCCTGTCCACGTCTTCGTCACGCTGCCGATGCGGAAGTGCGCGTTCGTCGGGATCGGCGTGTTCGTGCCGCGCACGGCCGTGCCGAACGATGCGAGCCAGTTGCCGTGCGGCGATTGCACGTAGACGACGGCACCGGGTGTCAGCGTGTCCGCGAGCAACGCGTTGATCTGCGGGCGTGCCTGGGTTGCGTAGGCCGGTTCGCCGTCGTTGAGCGAGCTGTCGCCGCCGCACGCGGAAACGATGATGCCGACGGCGAGCGCCGGCGCAATCGTCGCCACGTGGTGCATCAGCCGCCTGGCGGCGCGCGGGAACGGCCGGTGAGGAGCAGAAGTCGCCATAGCGTGTTCCTTTTCTTGTTGTGATGCGTTGGTCTCCTTGCCATCCCCAGAACTATAGGACACGCATCCACACGCCGGAGGTGCGCGTTGCATTCGTCATACGATAGCGGCCCCGGCCGGAAACGCCGGCCGGGTTGGCGCGTCACTGAAAGTGATGCACGTACCGCAGCACCATCCGCGTGCCCTGCGGCCGGTTGCGCGCATAGACCTCGAAGTATGCGTTGAACATCAGGTGATCCTGCGGCGAGAAGCTGTATATCGCGCCCGGCCCGATTGCCAGCACGGCTTCCCGCGTGCCGGAAACGTCCTGTCCGTTCGCCTTCATGTCGGTGGTCTGGCGCAGCCAGTAGCCGTTGAGCCCCAGCCGCAGCCCGGGCCGCACTTCATACTCGGTCGCGAAGTTCGCGTGAACGGCCTGACCGGCCTGTGTCGAGCTCACGTCGGGCCCGAGCGCGGTCGCCGGCTCGTGATTGGTCGCGTTCCACAGATAGTGCAGGCGCCATGACACGGTCCACTTCGGCGTGACCCAGAACGTCGCGGCCCAGTACGGATCGAACGACCAGAAATGGCTGCCCGGATTGATCGCACGCGCCGGATCGTATGCACCGGTCGGCGCGATGAACTGGAATTCCACGCGCTGCGCGAAGCGCGGGCCCTGCGCACCCATCACCGGATCGAACTGGATGAACGGGCCGACCAGCAGGTCGCCGAACCCGGCACGGGAATTCAGCGCGACGTTGCCGATCCCGTCGTTCGTATGCACGGACGCCACCCACGGCAGGATCACGTCGAGCCCCGGATGCATGCCGCCGAACGTCAGCGGCGACTGGTAGACGAGCTGGCTCAGCCCGGCGAACAGGTCGATGTCCTGCTTCGGCAGACCGACCTTGTTGCCGGCATTGTCGTTGACGCGGCCGGCCGTGTAGTACTCGAGATACTGCGTACCGTACCAGCCGGAGCCGGCCGGCGGCATCCCATCGAGGAAGCTGGTCATCCCGAGGTTGACCGACGGCAGGTCGGTCGCATGAGCCGGCGCGTGTCCGGTCAGGCCGGCGAGCACGAGGCCCGCGATCGCAAGCAGGCGAGAACCGCATTTCATCACCATCACCACCTCCTGAATATTTATTTGTATAACTAATCAAACGGCGCGAGAAAGATCGGGATGGGACGAGATCGCACGATACTGGCCCGCATGGAACACGAGCGGCGCCTTCCCGAACGCGTCGAATGCCTCGATCTGACCGATGAACAGCAGGTGGTCGCCGCCTTCGTAATGCCCGACGTTGCGGCACACGAAACGCGCGCTCGAACCGTCGAGGCACGGCACGCCGCCTGCGTCGGCATCCACGTGCGGCACGCCGTCGAACTTGTCGGCGCTTGGCGTCGCGAAACGGCGTGACAGCTCGATCTGGTCGTGCGCGAGGATGTTGATCGCGAAGTGCGTGGCCGCGACGAAATCGGGGCGGCTCGGCGCAACCTTGCGCAGGCTCCACAGCACGAGCGGCGGGTCGAGCGACAGCGACGAGAACGAATTGGCGGTGAGGCCAACCTTGCGCCCGTCCTGCGAGCGTGTGGTGATCACGGTGACGCCGGTCGGGAATTGCCCGAATGCGGCGCGCAGTTGCAGCGGGTCGAGGCCCGGGGCGCAGGAAGCGGTGGTGTCCATGTCGCTTACTCCGAACGTGCGGCGTGTTCGCGGATCAGTGCCGCGCAGGCCGACGGGTCGAACCACCACGGCGCGAACTGGCGCGGATCGTCGAAACCGTCGACGATCGTTGCGGCGAGCGACGGCAGCTGGCCGGCGGCGCCGAGCAGCTCGAGAATGTGCGGCGGTGGCGGGGTGAGCAACGAGTTGGTCCAGCGCACGACGTGCTGTGCATAGGCCCAGTAGCGTTCGAACGTTTCGTGCATCCAGCCTTCGTCGAACGGCGTGGCGTCGCGCGCGAGGATCGCGTCGCCGTACACCTTCGCGCATTTCGCCGCATTGTTCGAGCCCTGGCCGGTGATCGGATCGTTGACGACCACCGCATCGGCCATGCCGAACACGGTGCGGCCCGACGGCAGGCGGAAGAACGGCTTGCGCACGGTCGGCGTGAAGCGCCCGGACAGCGTGCCGTTCGGATCGGTGAGCTCGACATCGCGGCAGCGTTCGAATTCCCACGGCACGTACTGCTGCAGGAACGACAGGCTGCGGTCGAGATGCTGCTCGGGGGTCTTCACGTCGGCCCAGCAGTCGAGCGGGCCGCCGGGGATCCCTTCGAACACCATGATTTCGCACGGGCCGGTCGTGGTCAACGCGGGAAACACGAAGTATTCGCCGATGCCGGGCAGCAGGTTGAAGCGCACGCGCGAATACGGCTGGCTCGGCGTCATCCCCTTCACGTAGGTGAGGGCAAGCGCGCGTTGCGGCCGCTCGAACGTGCTGCGCGCGTCGTCGCGGCCCAGCAGGTTGACGATTTCGCCCTTGCCGGCCGCGAGCAGCACGAGGTCGTGACTGCGCGCGAGCTCCTCGAGTTCGGGTACGCCAACGTCGCAGATACGCACGTCGGCGCCGCGGCGCCGGATCGCGTCGAGCCAGTCGGCCATCTTCACGCGCTGGTCGACCGATTGTGCGTAGCGGGTGAGCCGCGACGACCAGTCGATCGCTTTGCGGCCGCCGCCCTCGGGATGCGGCACCGCCACGCCGATGCCTTCGATGGACGGGCACGCTTCTTCCCAGTCGTTCAGGCCGAGATCGCGCTCTATCTGCAGCGCGGTATGGAACATGCACTGGCTCGACATGACCTTGCCGGCACGGATCTGTTGCGCGTCGCGGTTGGTCGCGAGCGTGACGTGATAGCCCTGGTCGAGCAGCGTGAAGGCGAGTTGCAGGCCGGACTGACCGGCGCCGACGATAGCGATGCGTTTCATGATGAAATCCTTTGTAGAACGAATTACTCGGATCGGAATATGGACGAAGAAAACGATCTTGGGTTATTCCGCCAGACGCGGAATCGCCGGCACCGCCTGCTCGGGGCCCATTGCGGAATAGCCGCCGTCCACAGCGTAGTCGGCGCCCGTCACGAAGCTCGCCGCGTCGCTGCACAGGAACGTGACGACCTGCGCGACTTCCGACGGATCGCCGACGCGGCCGAGCAGATGAAACGGCGCGGCCACGCGGTCGGTTTTCGCGCGGTCGCCGTGCGTCAGCTCGTCCATCACGCGCGACCACGTCCACCCCGGCGACACCGAGTTGACACGAATCCGGTCGGCGGCGAGATCCATCGCCATGCTGCGCGTGAGCTGGCGCATCGCGGCCTTCGAGGTTGGGTAGAGCCAGCGGCCGGTCTGCGCACACTGCGCGGAGATCGAACTGAAGTTCACGATCGCGCCGCCGCCACGCCGCGTCAGGTAGGGATGAACGGCCTTGACCAGCATTGCGGCCGACACGACGTTGACGTCCATCGCCGCGAGCCAGTCGCGGCGCGACGCCTGGATGCCGTTGTCGACGTAGCTGCACGCCAGGTTGATCAGCAGGTCGATCGAACCGAAGCGTTCGGCGACGGCCGACACCGCGCGTTCGATCGCGCGGTCGTCGGTGATATCGGTCGCGATGAACATCCCGCGTTCGCCGAGCGTATGGGCGACGCGCGCGCCGTTTTCCGCATCGAGATCGAGGATCGCGACGCACGCGCCGGCGCGGCTCAGGTCCTGCGCGACGGCGGCGCCGATCAGCGTGGCGCCGCCGGTGACGATCGCGACTTTGCCAGCAAGGGCAGTCATGGGGTGTCTCCTGGAATGATTGAGTGAAGGCGGCGCGCGCTCGGCGCGCCTGCTGCGTATCCGCCGGCAATCACGCGCTGTCGTGCCAGCGCTGCATCAGCCCGTTCGACGGCACGGTTTCGTCGAGCAGCTTGCGCGCGGTTTCGACACCGGCGACGGGCAGCCCGGTCGCGTCGAGCAGGCCGATCTGCACGAGCACGCTCGCCTGATCCCAGTAGATGTGTTCGTGATACAGCTTGTCGCCGCGGAACTTGACGATCGCGACGAGCGGGATCTCGACGCGCTTGCCGGTCGGCGCGACGCCGGGCAGCATCCAGTCGATCTCGGTCGTGTGCGTGAAGCAGAACAGCAGTTCGTCGACGATCTGGCTCGCGCCGATCGTGCGCGAGATCGGCGTGATCGTCGTGTCGGGCGGGTTCGCATGCACGAAGTGATGCGTGTAGAAGCGCTTGAGCTCGTCGTAGCCCACGCCGCCCGTCAGCGTCGGAATATGGTTCACGTAAGGTTGCGCGACCATCGTGTCCATCGTCGCGTCGACGTTGCGCGTGTCGAATTCGTGCCGGAGATGCTCTTCCCACAGTGTGGACAGGTCGTAGTGCGGGCCGAGCGCCGCGCGGAACGCGGCGATCGCGCGCTGGTGCGCCATGATCGCGGCCGCCTTGTCGAAATGATCGCCACCGATGCGCGCGAAGGCATGATCGACGCCTGGGTATACGTACACTTCGACGCCGTCGCGCCCGGCCAGCGCAGCGGTGATGCGCTGCTGCGCGTCGGGCGGGCAGAAGCGGTCCTGCGCGGGGATCTGCAGCACGAGCCGGCCGCGCAGGTGAGCGGCCTCGTCGAGCGCGTGCTCGATCCCCACGCCGTAATAGCTGACGGCGGCGGCCACGTCCGGCAGCCGGCACGCGGCGAGATACGCGAGCTTGCCGCCGAGGCAGTAGCCGAGCACGCCGGCCTTGCCGGTGCATTCCGGCCGTTGCGTCAGCACGGCCAGTGCGGCGGCGACGTCCTCGACGCCCTTGTTTTCGTCGTACTCGCGGTACAGCGCCATCGCGCGCTCGAAGTCGGCCGCGGTGTACCCGAGTTCGATGCCGGGCGCCTGGCGCCAGAACAGGTCGGGCACGAGCACCGTGTAGCCTTCCTCGGCGTAATAATCGGCCACGTCGCGCATCGTCGCGTTCGCGCCGAAGATCTCGTGACACAGCACGATGCCCGGCCCTGTGCCGCCGGCCGGCGTGCTCAGGTACGCGCGAAACGCCCCGCCATCCGGCGACGGGATCTCGATGTGTCGTCCTTTCATGTGTCCCTCCATTCTGTTCGTGGCTTGCATGGGCCCAGTATTGGCGGACGAAACGCGCGCTTCTATCCGCTTTCTTCGGCCGGTATCCGCGAATTCCGGAAACCTGAGGATCGGCCCGCCGCGCCGGGGCCGGAACGCGGCGCACTGCGGGTATGTGCGGATGCGGAAGTCCCTCACAGTTTTCTACGATGCGCGAACGGTCCGCTTCTTGCGTCATGTGCGCAGGGCTTGCGTAGTGTAACGACGCGGACTGTCCGGATACTCCGGACACTATCCGGATCGTGCGACGGGATTCCCGGGATCGGGAATGCGTGCACCGCGCAAGTGCGATCGAGCACGACGGGAGAACTTCGATGGGGCAAATTTCCGGAACGGGCTGGCTGGGCGACGCCGCCTGTTTCAATCACGACACGCTGCTGCTGCAGTCGAACGATCTCGATGAGGTGCGCGCGCGCGTGGCGGATGTGTTCAAGCCGCATCGCCTGACGCTGACGGGCAATTCACACGCGCTGCAAAGCCGCATGCACCATGCGCGCTGGGGCAACCTGTCACTGAATCTGCTCGATTATGGCGGCGAGGTGTCGATCGAACCGGGGCCGCTCGAACATTTCTTTCTGCTGCAGATTCCGCTGCGCGGCGACGCCGAGATCGAATGCGGTGCGACGCGCTTCGTGTCGTCGCCCGATACCGCGTCGCTGCTGTCACCGACGCTGCCGTTGAGGATGCGGTGGGGCGAGGCATGCCCGCAGGCGATCCTGCGCATCGAGCGCGAGGTGATGGAGCGGCATGCGCAGCGGCATTTCGGCGACGACCGGCGTGTGTCGGTGGAATTCGAGCCGGAATTCAGCCTGTCGTCGCAGCAGGGCGCGTGTCTCGCGCAAATGCTGCCGCTGCTTGCCGACGCGATCGCGACGGACGGGCATCCGCTGCGCCATCCGCTCGCGTTCGAGCAGCTCGAATCGACGTTGCTCAATCTGTTGCTGTACGGCCACCCGAACAGCGCACGCAACGGCACACGGCCCGCGCCGGCGCCGCTCGCGCCGTTCTATGTGCGGCGCGTCGAGGACTACATCCGCGCGCATGTCGACGAGCCGCTGACGATCGAACGGCTCGCCGAACTCGCGGGCGTCAGCCCGAGCACGCTGTTCGCCGGATTCCGCAATCGGCATGGCATCACGCCGATGGCATTCGTGCGCCAGTTGCGGCTGCAACATGTGCGCGACGAACTGCTCGACGATGCGTCACCGGGGCTCGCGTCGGTGACGGACATCGCGCTGAAATGGGGCTTCGCGCACCTCGGGCGGTTCGCGATCGACTACAAGCGCGCGTTCGGGGAATCGCCGTCGGCCACGCTGCGGATGCGACGCGTGCGGTGCTGACGGTTGCACCGGCGACGCAGGCGCGCGCTTGAAAGTCTGGCACATGCGTGAAGCGCGAGCTTGACGCATGTCATGAACGCGGACGATGCCACCGCGCCGCGTAGGGGCACGCCCCCGTTTCGGGCGTCACGGGTCTAGGATGAATGACGTCATCCTCGATTGCCGGAGACGCACATGAAAATCAGCGAACCGATGCGAGCCCCGTCGGCACCCGATACGCTGCCGTTGCTGCAGCTCGGCCTGCGGCCCTTCTATCTGACCGGCGCGCTGTTCGCGAGCCTTGCCGTCGCGGTGTGGCTCGCGGCCTGGCACGGCGTGCCCGCCGCCGGGCGCGCGGGCGCGATGACCGGTCTCATGTGGCACGTGCACGAGATGATCTTCGGCTTCGTCGCCGCGATCGTCGTCGGCTTCCTGCTGACCGCCACACGGGCTTGGACGTCGCGCGAAACGCTGCGCGGCCCCGCGCTCGCCGCGCTGTGGCTGCTCTGGCTGGCGGGGCGCGTGCTCGTCTGGTCGGGGCCGGCGACGCTTGCGGCCGTCGTCGATTCGCTGTTCCTGCCGGTGACGGCCGTCGTGCTGTTGCGCGTGCTGATTTCGGCGAAGAACCGGCACAACGTGTTCCTGCCGGTCGCACTGTTGCTGTTCGGCGCGTTGAACGCGCTGTTCCATGCTGCCGTGATGACGGGCCGGGCCGATCTCGCGCTGCGTGCCGCGTACGCGGCGACGGGGCTCGTCGTGTTCTTCGTCGCGGTGATCACCGGCCGCATCGTGCCGATGTTCACGATGAACGCGATTCCCGGGTTCAAGATGCGCCGCTTCAGGATCGTGGACGCGCTCGCGGCCCCCGCCGTCGCGCTGACGCTGTTCGCGGATGCGCTCGGCGCGCCCGATACGCTGCTGATCGTCGCCGCGCTCGCCACTGCCGTGCTGCATGCATGGCGCGTCGCCGGATGGCATTCGTGGCGCGTTGGCAAGCGGCCAATCGTGTGGATCCTGCACGTGTCCTGTCTGTGGATTCCGGTCGGCTTCGTGCTGCTCGCACTATCGTTCGCCGGCGTGGTCGCGCACTCGCTCGCCGTGCATGCGTTGACCGTCGGCGCGATCGGCGGCGCGATCATCGCGATGATCACGCGCACGGCGCTCGGCCACACAGGGCGCATGCTCGTCGCGGGCCCGTGGGAGCAGCTGTGCTACTGGCTGGTGATCGGCGCGGCCGTCGTTCGCGTGTTCGGTCCGCTCGTGCCCGGCGTGCCGTACGCGGTCTGGCTCGATGTGTCGGGTGCGTGCTGGATCGTCGCGTTCGCGGCGTACGCGGTCCACTACGCGCCGTTCCTGATGTCGCCGCGTGCCGACGGCCGCCAGGATTGACACATGCGCGTCGCCGGATTGGCGGCGCGAGCGCGTGTGGCACAGCGGTGGGCCCGCATTGCGCGTTGGGCGGGAGAGGGCGTGACGATGACCGTTGCCGGCCCGATTGCGGAAGGGGGGGGATGCGTCGCGCCGGCAAGCATCGCGGCTTGCCGGCGGCATCGCGCGAGGAGACCGGTTGCGGCAGCCGCGATGGTCTCCTCACGCGTGTTTCAGAAATGCACGACGGTCCGGATGGACTTGCCTTCGTGCATCAGGTCGAACGCTTCGTTGATGCCGGTGAGCGGCTTCGTGTGCGTGACGAACGGTGCGAGCTGGATCGTGCCGGCCATCGCATCCTCGACCATGCCCGGCAGTTCGGAGCGGCCCTTGACGCCGCCGAATGCCGTGCCCAGCCAGCGGCGACCGGTGACGAGCTGGAACGGGCGCGTCGAGATTTCCTGGCCGGCGCCCGCGACGCCGATGACGACGGACTGGCCCCAGCCGCGGTGTGCGCATTCGAGCGCGGCGCGCATCACGTTGACGTTGCCGATGCACTCGAAGCTGTGATCGACGCCCCAGCCGGTCATTTCGACGATCACCTGCTGGATGGGCTTTTCGTGATCCTTAGGGTTGACGCAATCGGTGGCGCCGAACACGCGAGCAAGGTCGAACTTGCCGGGGTTGGTGTCGATCGCGATGATGCGGCCGGCCTTCGCGAGCTTGGCGCCCTGGATCACCGCGAGACCGATGCCGCCGAGGCCGAACACGGCCACGGTATCGCCTTCCTGCACCTTGGCCGTGTTCTTCACCGCGCCGAGGCCGGTCGTGACGCCGCAGCCCAGCAGGCAGACCTGCTCGGGGTTCGCCTGCGGGTTGATCTTCGCGAGCGACACTTCGGCGACGACGGTGTATTCGCTGAACGTCGAGCAGCCCATGTAGTGATAGATCGGCTGGCCGTTGTAGCTGAAACGCGTGGTGCCGTCGGGCATCACGCCCTTGCCCTGCGTGGCGCGCACCGATACGCACAGATTGGTCTTGCCGCTCTTGCAGAACAGGCACTCGCCGCATTCGGCGGTGTACAGCGGAATGACGTGGTCGCCGGGCTTGACGCTCGTCACGCCTTCGCCGACTTCCACCACGATGCCGGCGCCTTCATGGCCGAGCACGGCGGGAAAGATGCCTTCCGGATCGTCGCCCGACAGCGTGAAGGCATCGGTGTGACACACGCCGGTATGGGTGATCTTGATGAGCACTTCGCCCTTGCGGGGCGGTTCGACGTCGATTTCGACGATCTGCAGCGGCTTACCCGCCTCGAACGCAACTGCGGCACGTGATTTCATGGCAATCCTTTAAAAAATCATCGAATGGATCGGTAGGTCGACGATCCCGCATCGGTCAGCGCAAGTAGGACCGAACGAGGGTCACGATATCGTCGATCGACCCGGAAGCGGGGCGCGATGCGTCCGCGAGCTGGGTGAATTCCTCGCGCAAATGGCTTTCGAGCACGCCGGCCATCACGCCGTTGATCGCGCCGCGAATGGCAGCCAGTTGCTGAAGTATCGGACCACAGTCCGCTCCCTCCTCGAGCGCTTGCTCGAGCGCGTTCAGTTGCCCGCGCACGCGGCGCACGCGGGTCAGAACGCGTTTCTTTTCTTCGGGGGAATGCGGCATGGGATCGTGGTTTCCGGATACTGGGGGGCAGTATAGAACATTGCAGCACGGAGGTATACGGGATCATTCCCGGAGGCCGCCCCGGTGGGCGTCGACCGGAAAAGGGGAAGGGTAGTCGGCCGGCACGACGCGTCGTGGTTTCGGCCGCGGCACCGCGCTTTCCGCTGGCGCCCTTTGCCGTCAGATCAACAGCGCAAGCGTGCGGAACAGCGCGAGATCCTCTTTGCGCGCCGAGCGCGCATGCCGCCGGATCGTCTGCAGCAGGCAGTCGATGAAGCAGCGTGCGGCGTCGCTCAGCGTGCTGCTGCGACGCGTGACGATGCCGAGTTCGCTCGGCTCGAAGGTCTCCTTCAGCGACAGCACGCGCATCCGCTCGCCAAACGGCGGCACCGCCGCGAGGATCGTCGGGCACCACGTGCACATGCCGGCCTGTTCGAGCATCGTCTGCAGCATCGCGACCGACTGCGCGCGCACGATGCGCCGTTCGTCGATCTGCGCGCCGTGCCGCGTAAAAAGATGGTCGACGAGTGCGGCCTGGCCGTCGGCGGACGAATTCAGCACCCAGTCGCAATCGAGCAGGTCGTGCACCGACTTCGCGTGTTCGCGCGGATGCCCGGCGCGCACCATCACCGACGTGCCGTAACGCAGCAGCGGCTCGAATGCGAATTCCTGCGCGCCGCTGCCGGGCTGCACGTGGCCGAGCGCGAAATCCATGCTGCCGTCGCGCAGCAGCGGTTGCGCGACGGCCATCAGCGCTTCGTAGAGCTCGAGGCGCACGTCGGGCATCCGCTCGCGAAACTGCAGCACGGTTTCCGCGAGGAATGTCATCGTCAGCCACGGCGTGACGCCGACGCTCAGCCGCCCCTCGACGCGCCCGCGCATTCGTTCGAGATCGCTCTGCGCGTGCTCGAGCTGTTTCAGAACGAGCTTCGCGTGGGTGAGCAAGGTCTTCCCGTACTCGGTGAAGCCGATGCCTTCCGGCGCGCGCACCAGCAACGGCAGGCGCTCGCTGGCCTCCAGCTCGCGCAGCGCGCGCGTGACGGCCGCCTGCGACAGGCCGAGCGTGCGCGCCGCGCCGCGAATGCTCCCGGCCTCCGCGCTCGCGACGAGCGCCTGCAGCTGATGCAGCTTGATCGTGCTCATGGTGTGGGTGGTATTGATGGTGCCGAGGGTGAGATGGATGACAACGAATGGTTGTCATCATAACGAAACTGCGGCTGTTCGCCGGCTTTTTCGCTGCCTACGATCTCGCCACGATCTGCCATTCCGGCGATCGGCAACGGGCACCTGTCGAGGAGTATCGAGGTTGGATCGATCATGCATTCCGCCTGAAATGGCGGCCATCGAGGCCGAGATGATCGCGCTGCGCCACCGGCTGCACGCGCATCCGGAGCTCGGCTTCGAGGAACACGCGACGAGCGAACTCGTCGCCGACTACCTGACAACATGGGGTTATCGGGTCGCGCGCGGCCTCGGCGGCACCGGCGTGGTCGGCACGCTCACGCGCGGCGCCGGGAAGCGGCTCGGGCTGCGCGCGGACATGGATGCGCTGCCGATCCGCGAGACGACCGGGCTGCCGCATGCGAGCCGTCGCGACGGCGTGATGCACGCGTGCGGCCACGACGGCCACACGGCGATGCTGCTCGCGGCGGCGCGCTGCCTGGCCGAGCGCGGGCGCTTCGGCGGCACGCTGAACCTGATTTTCCAGCCGGCCGAGGAAGGGCTCGGCGGCGCGAAGCGGATGCTCGACGACGGGCTGTTCACGCAGTTCCCGTGCGATGCCGTGTTCGCGATGCATAACGTGCCGGGCCTGCCGGCTGGCGTGCTCGGCTTCTGCGACGGCCCGGCGATGGCGTCGGCCGACGAGGTGCGCGTGCGCGTGACCGGGCGCGGCGGCCATGGTGCGGCGCCGCACACGACGATCGATCCGGTGGTCGTGTGCGCGTCGATCGTGATGGCGCTGCAGACGGTCGTGTCGCGCAACGTGAATCCGCAGGAACTGGCGATCGTCACGACCGGCTCGATCCACGCCGGCACCGCATCGAACGTGATTCCGCCCCATGCGGATCTCGAACTGAGCGTGCGTGCGCTGTCGCCGGACGTGCGCGCGCTGCTCGAACGGCGCATCCGCGCGATCGTGCACGGCCAGGCCGACAGCTACGGCGCGACGGCCGAGATCGACTATCGCTATGGTTATCCGGTGCTCGTCAATCACGCGGCGGAAACGGCGTTTGCCCGTGACGTGGCGCGCGCATGGGGCGGCGATGACGCGCTGATTCCGCATTTGCGGCCGATCGCGGCGAGCGAGGATTTCGCGTTCATGCTCGACGCTTGCCCGGGCAGCTACCTGTCGATCGGCAACGGCGACGGCAACGGTGCCGCGGGCTGCGGGCTGCACAGCCCCGGCTACGACTTCAACGACGCGTGCCTCGCGACGGGCGCGAGCTACTGGATCGCGCTCGCGGAGCGCTATCTCGCGTAAGCCGGGCAAACGCATTCGAATCACTTTCAACGACGGAAGAAACAAGGAGACTGGCAATGAAACAGTGGATGGCGGCGCTCGCGGTGGCGCTCACGGCAATGGCGGCGGCAGGCGTCGCGCATGCCGGCGACTGGACGGGCAAAGAGATCCGGCTCGCGGTCGATCCCACGTATCCGCCGCTCGAATACAAGCAGCCGGACGGCTCGCTGAGCGGCTTCGGGGTCGACATCACGAACGCGTTGTGCGCGGAGCTGCATGCGCGCTGCGTATGGGTCGAATCGAGTTTCGACGGGATGATTCCCGGGCTGCTCGCGCGCAAGTTCGACGTGATCGCGTCGTCGATGACGATCACGCCGAAGCGGATGCAGCAGATCGCGTTCACGAACCGGATCTCGAATGCGCCGGCGCGGCTGATCGCGCGCAAGGGTTCGCCGCTGCTGCCGACGGCCGCGTCGCTGAAGGGCAAGCGGGTCGGCGTCGAGCAGGGCTCCGCGCAGGCCGACTATGCGATCGCGAACTGGCAGCCGGCCGGCGTACAGATCGAGTCATACCAGAACCAGGACCAGGTCTATGCCGATCTCGTGACGGGGCGGCTCGACGCGGCGTTCCAGGCATCGATCGCGGCCAGCGACGGCTTCCTGAAGAAGCCGCAGGGCAAGGACTTCATGTTCGTCGGCGCGGCGATCGACGACGCGAAGTATTTCGGGCAGGGTGACGGCCTCGGGCTGCGCAAGCAGGACACCGACCTGCGCGACGCGTTCAACCGCGCGCTGGCGACGATCCTCGCGAACGGCACGTATCAGCGAATCAACCGCAAATACTTCGACTTCGACATCTACGGCGCGAAATAAGCGGCACGACAGCGCATCGGGTGGTAGCGCTCAATATATCAATAAGGAAAACGAATGAACTGGAGATTGTTTTTCGTCGCGATGCCGGCACTCTGTGCGGCACCGGCCTTCGCGCAAGGCAGCGTCACGCTATACGGGCTGGTCGATGCGGGCATCGACTATACGAACAACGTCGGCGGCCACGGCGCGTGGCAGATGGCGAGCGGTTTCGCGCAGGGCAGCCGCTGGGGGCTGAAGGGCGCCGAGGATCTCGGCGGCGGCTACAGCGCGCTGTTCCAGATCGAGAACGGCTTCAACGTGAACAGCGGCACGCTCGCGCAGGGCGGCCGCCTATTCGGGCGGCAGGCTTATGTCGGGCTCGGCAGCGCGCGCTTCGGCACGCTGACGCTCGGCCGGCAATATGACTCGGTCGTCGACTATCTCGCGCCGACGACCGCGAACGGCAGCTGGGGCGTCTATCCGTTCTCGCATCCGCTCGACAACGACAACACCGGCAACACGTTCCGCGTGAACAATACGGTCAAGTACGCGAGCCCGGATTTCGCCGGCTTCTCGTTCGGCGGCACATATAGCTTCAGCAACGACACCGGGTTCGCGAACGACCGGCAGTGGAGCGTCGGCGCGCAGTACGAGCAGGGCGGCTTGCTCGTCGGCGCGGCGTTCCTGAATGCGGACAACCCGGGCGCGACCGCCGGTGGCGCGATCGCGGGGGCGGGGTCGGTGGGCGCGGATGCGAACTTCGCGTCGGCGCGGCTGCGGATCTTCGGGGCCGGCATCAACTACACGGCCGGGCCCGCGACGGTCGGGTTTGCCTACACGAACAGCAACGTCACGCGGCCGACCGCGAACGTCGGCTACCTGTTCGGCGACGAGACGATCGAACCCGTCACGGGGCCGCTCGCGGGCGGCACGGTCACCGCGATCAAGTACCAGAACTTCGAAGTGAACGGCAAGTATCAGTTCACGCCGGCGTTCTTCGTGGGCGCGCAGTATGTGTATACGACCGTGCGCTACGACGCGACCACGGGCAGCGCGAAACCGAAGATCCATTCGATCGGGCTGATGGCCGACTACAACCTGTCGAAGCGCACCGACGTCTACCTGATGGGTGCGTACCAGCGGATTGCGGGCGATGCGACCGGCTCGTCGCTCGACCAGGCGTATGTTCCGGGGGCGGCAGACCTGTCGTCGACGTCGAAGCAGTTGATGGTGCATGTGGGGATCCGTCACAAGTTCTGAGTGCGCCGGGAGACCGGCAAGGAGCAGGTGGTGCAAGTCCACTACGATGAAGGCGTAGCGAGCCACATCGACCCCGAGCCGTGCGTCGGCTGCCGTGAGGCGACCGGCGAAGCGTCGGTAGGGGAACGTGCGGGCCAGCCATTGAGCCGCGATAGTTGTGTAATTCCGGGTGCCGACGCGGTTCAGAACGCGGAAGGCAACATGAAGGGGCGCGCAAGCGCGAGCGCCTCGACGACCCGGCGTGGTCGAAGACCCTGGCACGCACGGACGCTCTTTGCGCGGGAACCGGGAGATCTCTCGTCTGGCCAGTCGCAACCCGGGCTGGTCCGTGTCGGGAAGGTGAGGAGCCGTAGCCGATGATGAACGGACGGGAGAAGTCAGACTCCGCCATAGTAGCGTCGAAGCCTGCGAACAAGGTCGGGCAACCGGCTGCGGAGTGGGTGGAGCCAAGGGCGGGGACCAAGAGGAACACGGGGCAGTTCAGCACGTGCCGGGCGCAGAACCGGGCAAGCGTGTCACAGGGGCTGGACCGTGTACGGCAGGCTGCAAGGCAGCGGAAGAAGGAACGGTTCACCGCGCTGCTGCACCACGTCACGATCGATCGTCTCAGGGCGTCGTTCTTTGCGCTCAAACGCAAGGCGGCCCCTGGGGTGGACGGTTTGACGTGGCGGTACTACGAGGCAGGACTGGAAGACCATCTCCAGCGCCTGCACGCGCAAGTACACAGCGGAGCGTATCGGGCACTGCCCGTTCGGCGGCAGTACATACCCAAGCCGGATGGCAAGCATCGCCCGCTGGGGATTGCCGCGCTGGAGGACAAGATCGTCCAGCGCGCGGTGGTTGAAGTACTGAATGCGATCTACGAGGGGGACTTCCTCGGATTCTCGTACGGGTTCCGGCCCGGACGTAGTCAGCACGATGCGTTGGACGCGTTGGCGACAGCGATCACCCGCACCCCGGTGAACTGGATTCTGGACGCCGATCTCAAGAGCTTCTTTGATTCGGTCAGTCAGGAATGGCTGGTGCGATTCATTGAGCACCGGATCGGTGATCAACGCATCATCCGTCTTGTGCGCAAGTGGCTCAAGGCCGGCGTGCTGGAAGACGGAGAGCTAAGCGTAAGTGAGACAGGTACCCCGCAGGGATCAGTGGCCTCGCCACTGTTCGCGAACGTGTACCTGCACTACGTCTTCGATCTCTGGGCCAATCGTTGGCGACGGCGGGAAGCCAAGGGCAACGTCATCATCCTGCGATACGCGGATGATGTCGTGGTCGGCTTCGAGCACGAAGCTGACGCGCGGCGCTTCTGGGATGCGATGCGTTCGAGGCTGGAGGAGTTCATGCTTGCGCTTCACCCGGAGAAGACGAGGCTGCTGGAGTTTGGTCGCTATGCGGCGGCCAATCGCCGGAGCCGCGGTCTTGGCCGGCCGGAGACCTTCGCCTTTCTGGGCTTTATCTTTATCTGCGGCAAATCGCGAAGGGGTAGCTTCCAGCTTCAGAGGAAGACCCGGGGCGATCGCATGCGGGCGAAGCTCAGGGGGATCAAGGAGGAACTACGGCGGCGTATGCACGAACCGATTCCCATACAAGGGAAATGGCTCGGGCAAGTGGTTCGCGGTTACTTCGCGTACCACGCGGTACCGACGAATTCGCGCGCACTTGGCGCGTTCCGTTACCACGTCGTGGATCTCTGGCGGCGTGCGCTTCGGCGCCGCAGCCAGAAGGATCACATGACGTGGACGCGGGTCGAGCGGATCGCGGATGCCTGGCTCCCACAACCTCGAATCCTTCACCCGTGGCCAGACCGGCGGTTCGCCGTCAAACACTCAAGGTAGGAGCCCGGTGCCCGAATTGGGCACGCCGGGATCTGTGCGGGGGGTGTCTAGCAATGGGCATTCCTACCGCGATCGGAGTCGGGGCGGGAAGGGCATCGACGTCATCCTCCAGCGCTGGCCTCGGTCGATCTCGGGATCGCAGGCTGCGGTGATTCAAGCGATCACATTTCGGCCTCGATGCGAGGCCGAATCGTGCATCGCCCATCGCGCCCATCGCGCCCATCGCGCGCAGGGCGCGCAGGGCGGCGCATACGCAAGGACCACGTGCGCCGCCTGCCATCCGGCAACGGGTGAGCCGCGCGTGATCGGCGGCCGCCCGACGTGCCCGCTACCCGCGAACGCCGACCCGATATCGCGTCGTCTGGCGATAGGTGTCGCCCGGGCCGACGATCGTTTCATCGCGCAACGCATCCATGTTGACCTGGTCCGGAAAGAACCCGGCTTCGACGCACAGCGCCGCATGCTGCACGCACGACACACCGCCGCTTGCGCGCACACCGTCCAGATAGTTGCCCGTGTAGAGCTGCAGCCCGCGCTGATCCGTCGATACCGCGAGCTCTCGACCGCTTTCCGGATCGTAGATCGATGCAACGGGCCGCACGCCGTGCCCGGGGTCGCGCAGCACATAGCAGTGATCGAAGCCGCGTGCGCGCGCGAGCTGCGCATGCGGCCAGGCGAGGCGGGCGCCGAGCGGCGCGCTCTGCCGGAAATCGAACGCGGTGCCCGTCACGTCGGCCGTGCCGGTCGGGATCAGCGCATCGTCCACTTCGACGAACGCATCGGCGTCGATCTGCAGCAGATGGCCGCGCACGTCGCTGCCCGCGCGTCCGCTCAGGTTGAAGTAGCTGTGATTCGTCAGGTTCAGCGGCGTCGGGGCATCGGTCCGTCCCGCATAGTCGATCGTCAGCGTGCCGTCGTCGTCGAGCGTGTAGCGCACCTGCACGCTCACGTTGCCGGGGAACCCGGCATCGCCTTCCGGCGAATCGAGCCGCAGCGTCAGCCCGTCGCGATCGTCGATCACGTCCCAGCGCGCGCGGTGAAAGCCGCTCGCGCCGCCGTGCAGCAGGTTGCCGTTCTCGTTGCGATCGAGCGTGTAGTCGACGCCGTCGAGCGTGAAGCGGGCGCCCGCGATCCGGTTCGCCCAGCGGCCGACCGTCGCGCCGAGGTACGCACCCGATTCGACGTAGTCGGCGGGCGTGTCGTGGGCCAGCACGATATCGGCGAAGCGCCCGGTGCGGTCGGGCGCGAGCCACGACACGACGGTCGCGCCGAGATCGCTGACGACGACGCGCATCCCGTGCGCGTTGCGCAGCGTATAGCGCCGCACCGGATCGCCGCCGGGCAGCGTGCCCCACGGCTCGGACGGAATGCGGCCGACGTCGGCTGCCGGGCGGGAAGAGTCGGTATCGATATGCATGAGTGGGTTCGCTCGTGGGCGGTGAATTCAGTGGGCAGGCGCGGTGCGTTCCTGGTATTCGCGCGGGGTGCAGCCGAGTTCGCGGCGAAACACCGCATACATGTACTGCAGCGACGTGAAGCCGCAGCGGATCGCGACTTCCGCGCTCGACGCATTGCGGCTCGCGAGCAGCGCCTGGGCGGCCTCGAGCTTGTGACGCAGGATTTCCTGGTGCACGGTGCGCTGCAGTTCGCGCCGAAAGTGTTCTTCGAGCAGCGAGCGCGACACACCGACATAGTCGGCGACCTGTTCGGTCTTGATTCCCTGGCACGCGTACTGGCGGATGAAATGCCGTGCGCGCATCACGTGCGGGCTCGCGAGCGGCTGGTGGCGCGTCGACTCGAGCACGTTGATGCCGACCGGCGGCACGAGGATGCGCTGCCCGGGAAAACGCGCGCCGCGCAGCATCCGGTGCAGCAGGTGCGCGGCGGTGCGGCCCATTTCCTCGGTGCCCTGGATGACCGACGACAATGGAATGCGTGTGAGCGTGCGCGTGAGCGGATCGTTGTCGATGCCGATGATCGCAACCTGTTCCGGCACCGCGATGCCGGCGATCAGGCACGCCTGCAGCAAGTGCCGCGCGCGCGCATCGGTGACCGCGATCACGCCGACCGGCTTCGGCAGCGCATGCAGCCAGCCGATCAGTTGCTCGATCGCGTGGTTCCAGCCCGACGCGCTCGTCGACAGTCCGCGGTAGATCGGCGCATCGAGCCCGTCCGCGCGCGCGAGCCGGTCGAACGCGAGCTCGCGCTGCTGTGCCCAGCGGTTCTCCTGCGCGACCGGCAGGCTGTACATCGCGAAGTGCGCGAGCCCCGCGCCGATCAGATGCGTATGGGCGAGCGACACGAGCTTCGGGTTGTCGGTCGCAATATATGGGACGCCGTCAGGATAGTGCGCCGGATCCTCGTATGACGAACCGACCGCGACGATCGGCAACGGCGAACCGGCGAGCGCGTCGGCGACGGCCGGATCGTCGAAGTCCGCGATGATGCCGTCGCCGTCGAAACGCTCGATGCCGGCGAGCCGGCAGCGGAAATCGTCTTCGAGGAACAGGTCCCACACGACGCGCGTCGTGTGCAGGTACTGGCCGATGCCGCTGATGATCTCGCGGTCGTAGACCTTGTTCGCGTTGAACAGCAGTGCGATGCGGTGCGGTGTCTGGGCGGAAGGGGCGCGGGTCATCTCGGTCTCGGGGCGAGCGCCGCCAGGGCGCCGTGCCATTGTCTCCGGGCGCGCGCTCGAGGCGGCGGCGCGCGATGTCTGGTGTCCGGCGATTGTAGGACGGAACGCGCACCGCGCGAGCGCGGCTGGCAAGAAACATTAAGCGCGCTGCGCAATTTCGCAATTGCCGGCCGGCAGGCGCGCGGGCACGATCCAGTCAACCGAATTCGGCCGCGTGCGTCGTCGCGACGCGCGTTGCGCTGCAACAAGACCCCGCACGGAGACGCCATGTCGTATTTCGAACACATTCCCGCGATTCGCTACGAAGGTCCGCAGTCGGACAACCCGCTGGCTTACCACTATTACAACCCCGAGAAGCGCGTGCTCGGCAAGACGCTCGCCGAGCATCTGCGGATCGCCGTCTGCTATTGGCACACGTTCGTGTGGCCGGGGCACGACATCTTCGGGCAGGGCGCGTTCCGGCGGCCGTGGCAGCAACCGGGCGATGCGCTCGAGCGCGCGCGGATGAAGGCCGATGCGGCATTCGAATTCTTCACGAAGCTCGGCACGCCGTTCTATACGTTTCATGACACCGACGTCGCGCCGGAGGGCGACAGCCTGCGCGAGTACGCGGCCAATTTCGCACGGATGGTCGACTATCTCGGCGAGCGCCAGCAGGCGAGCGGCGTGCGGCTGCTGTGGGGCACCGCGAACCTGTTCTCGCATCCGCGCTTCGCGGCGGGTGCCGCGACGAACCCGAACCCCGACGTGTTCGCGTGGGCCGCGACCCAGGTATGTCATGCGCTCGACGCGACGCATCGGCTCGGCGGCGAGAACTACGTGCTGTGGGGCGGCCGCGAAGGGTACGAGACGCTGCTCAATACCGACCTGAAGCGCGAGCGCGATCAGTTCGCGCGCTTCCTGTCGATGGTCGTCGAGCACAAGCACCGGATCGGCTTCAACGGCGCGCTGCTGATCGAGCCGAAGCCGCAGGAGCCGACCAAGCACCAATACGACTACGACGTGGCGACAGTGCACGGCTTTCTCGTGCAGTACGGACTGCAGAACGAGATCCGCGTGAACATCGAGGCAAACCATGCGACGCTCGCCGGGCACTCGTTCCATCACGAGATCGCGAACGCGTTCGCGCTCGGCGTGTTCGGCAGCGTCGACGCGAACCGCGGCGACCCGCAGAACGGTTGGGACACCGACCAGTTCCCGAACAGCGTGGAGGAGCTGACGCTCGCGTTCTACGAGATCCTGCGCCACGGCGGCTTCACGACCGGCGGGATGAACTTCGACGCGAAGGTGCGGCGCCAGAGCGTCGATCCGGAAGACCTGTTCTACGGCCACGTGGGCGCGATCGACGTGCTCGCGCTCGCGCTCGAGCGCGCGGCGGTGCTGGTCGAGAACGACCGGCTCGATGCGCTGCGCCGGCAGCGCTACGCGCAGTGGGACGAGGCGTTCGGCCGCAAGATCCTGTCGGGCGGCTATACGCTGCAGTCGCTGGCCGACGATGCGCTCGCGCGCGGCGTGGATCCGCGGCATGCGAGCGGCGCCCAGGAGCGGTTCGAGAACATCGTGAACCAGGCGATCTACGGGCTGCGCTGACGCCATGTATATCGGACTCGATCTCGGCACGTCGGGCGTGAAGGCGGTGCTGCTCGACCGTGACGGCGCGGTGCGGGCGAGCGCGAGCCGCCCGCTGACGGTGAGCCGGCCGCGGCCGCGCTGGTCGGAACAGGCGCCGCGCGACTGGTGGGATGCCGCATGCGGGGCGCTCGCCGCGCTCGTCGATGAAGCCCGTGCGGCCGGCATCGATCCGCACGACATCGACGCGCTGGGGCTGACCGGGCAGATGCATGGCGCCACGCTCATCGACGCGCATGGCGACGTGCTGCGCCCGGCGATTCTGTGGAACGACGGCCGGGCGGATGCGGAGTGCGCGGAACTCGAGCGGCTCGTGCCCGCGTTGCGCACGGTGGCCGGCAACGTCGCGATGCCCGGCTTCACCGCGCCGAAGCTTCTGTGGGTGCGTCGTCACGAGCCCGACGTGTTCGCGCGGATCGCGTACGTGCTGCTGCCGAAGGACTATTTGCGCTACCGGCTGACCGGTGCGTTCGCAACCGATCCGTCGGATGCCGCCGGCACGCTGTGGCTCGACGTCGCGAAGCGCGACTACGACGACACGCTGCTCGCCGCGTGCGGGCTGTCGCGTGCACAGATGCCGACCGTGTTCGAGGGTAACGGCGTGACCGGCACGCTGCTGCCTGAGGTCGCGCGCACACTCGGGCTGCGCGAGATTCCGGTGGTGGCCGGCGGCGGCGACAACGCGGCCGGCGCGGTGGGCGTCGGCATCGTGAAGCCGGGCGATGCGCTGCTGTCGCTCGGCACGTCGGGTGTGTATTTCGCGGTGTCGGACGGATTTCGCGCGAACCCCGAATCCGCGGTGCACAGCTTCTGCCACGCGCTGCCGGACACGTGGCACCTGATGTCGGTGATGCTGAACGCGGCCGGCTGCATCGACTTCACCGCACAACTGACCGGTTACGACGGCGTCGCGGCGCTGCTCGCCGATGCCGAGGCGAACGCACGCGCGAGCCGCCCGTGGTTTCTGCCGTACCTGAGCGGCGAGCGCACGCCGCACAACGACGTGAATGCGAAGGGCGTGTTCTACGGGCTCACGCCCGACACGCAGCGCGCGGATCTGGCGAACGCGACGCTCGAAGGCGTCGGCTTCGCGCTGCTCGACGGGATCGATGCGCTGCATGCGGCCGGGCTGGCGCCCGACAGCATCACGGTGATCGGCGGCGGGTCGCGCAGCGCGTACTGGACGCAGATGCTCGCCGACCTGAGCGGCCGCGCGCTGACGCTGCGCGCGGGCGGCGAGGTCGGTCCGGCGCTCGGTGCCGCGCGGCTCGCGCATCTCGCGCTCGAACCGGATGCGTCGCTCGACGACGTATGCCCGCAGCCGCCGATCGTCGCGGTGCGCGAGCCCGACCCTGCACGGCACGCGTGGTATCGCGACACGCGGCGTCCGACGTTTCGCGCGCTGTACCGCGCGCTCGAACCGGTATTTGCAACGCTCGCTTGACGCGCGTTGCGGCGAGTCGATACGGGCAGCCCGTTCCGGCGGCCGCCCGTCGTTCGTGAGGTAGTCCGATAACAAGGAGATGGAGACATGAAATCCGTGACGCGTCGTACCGTATTGAGTTCGCTTGCCGGCGCCGCTGCGCTGGCGATCCTGACGCTGGGCGCACCGCTCGCGCATGGGAGCAAGGACAAGCCCGAGATCGGCTTCTGCATCGACGATCTACGCGTCGAGCGCTGGTCGCGCGACCGCGACTATTTCGTCGCGGCCGCGACGAAGCTCGGCGCGAAGGTGTCGGTGCAGTCGGCCGACGCCAGCGAGGAGCGGCAGATTTCCCAGATCGAGAACCTGATCTCGCGCGGCGTCGACGTGATCGTGATCGTGCCGTTCAATTCGAAGACGCTCGGCAACGTCGTCGCCGAGGCGAAGAAGGCCGGCATCAAGGTCGTGTCGTACGACCGCCTGATCCTCGACGCGGACGTCGACGCGTACATCTCGTTCGACAACGAGAAGGTCGGCGAACTGCAGGCGCAGGGCGTGTTCGACGCGAAGCCGAAGGGCAACTACTTCCTGCTCGGCGGCGCGCCGACCGACAACAACGCGAAGATGCTGCGCGCAGGTCAGTTGAAGGTGCTGAAGCCGGCGATCGACCGCGGCGACGTCAAGGTCGTCGGCCAGCAATGGGTGCCCGAGTGGAGCGCGTCGACCGCGCTGCGGATCGTCGAGGACGCGCTGACCGCGAACAACAACAAGATCGACGCGATCGTCGCGTCGAACGACGGCACCGCGGGCGGCGCGATCCAGGCGCTCGCCGCGCAGCATCTGGCCGGCAAGGTGCCGGTGTCCGGGCAGGATGCGGACCTCGCCGCGGTCAAGCGCGTGATCGCCGGCACGCAGACGATGACCGTCTACAAGCCGCTGAAGCTGATCGCGAGCGAAGCCGCGAAGCTTGCCGTCGATCTCGCGAAGGGCACGAAGCCCGCGTTCAACGCGCAGTACGACAACGGCAAGAAGAAGGTCGATACGGTGCTGCTGCAGCCGACGCTGCTGACCAAGCGCAACGTCGACGTCGTCGTGAAGGACGGCTTCTACACCCAGGCCCAGCTGGCGAGCCAGTAACGGCGCGGCGGGCAGGCTGCACGCGGCCGGGCCCTGCGCGCGGCCGCGTGCACATCGCGAGGCAATGAACGTATGACCGAACCCTTGCTGACGATGCGCGGCATCGTCAAGGCATTCGACGGCGTGAAGGCGCTCGACGGGATCGACCTGACCGTGCGCCCCGGCGAATGCGTCGGGCTGTGCGGCGAGAACGGCGCCGGCAAGTCGACGCTGATGAAGGTGCTGTCGGGCGTCTACCCGCACGGCACGTGGGATGGCGAAATCCGCTGGGAGGGTGCGCCGCTCGTCGCGTCCGGCGTGCGCGACACCGAGCGCGCGGGCATCGTGATCATCCACCAGGAGCTGATGCTCGTGCCCGAGCTGTCGGTGGCCGAGAACATCTTCCTCGGCAACGAGATCACGCTGCCGGGCGGACGCATGCACTACGCGGAGATGGTGCGGCGCTCCGAAGCGCTGCTGCGCGAGCTGCGCATCGACGCGATCAACGTCGCGCAGCCGGTGATGAACTACGGCGGTGGGCACCAGCAGCTGATCGAAATCGCGAAGGCATTGAACAAGCGCGCGAAGCTGCTGATCCTCGACGAGCCGTCGTCGTCGCTGAGTGCCGCCGAGACGCGCATCCTGCTCGATATCGTGCGCGACCTGAAGCGGCGCGGCGTCGCATGCGTGTACATCTCGCACAAGCTCGACGAAGTCGATGCCGTATGCGACACCGTGACCGTGATCCGCGACGGCCGTCATGTCGCGACCGAGCCGATGCGCACGCTGACCACCGACCGGATCATCGCGATGATGGTCGGGCGCGAGATCCGCAACCTGTATCCGCGCGAGCCGCACGAGATCGGCGACGTCGTGCTGGAGGCGCGCAACGTGACCTGTCACGACGTGGCGAACCCGCGACGCAAGCGTGTCGACGATGTGTCGTTCAGCGTGCGGCGCGGCGAGATTCTCGGCATCGCCGGGCTCGTCGGCGCGGGCCGCACCGAGCTGATGCAGGCGATCTTCGGCGCGTATCCCGGCGCGAGCACGGCGAGCGTGCGGATCAACGGCCGGCCGCTCGCAATCCGTTCGCCGGCCGATGCGATCCGCGCCGGGATCGCGATGGTGCCCGAGGATCGCAAGCGCCACGGGATCGTGCCGCAGCTCGGCGTCGGCCACAACATCACGCTGTCGGTGCTGCGCCGCTTCGCGGCGCGCGGGCGGATCGACGCGGCCGCCGAACTCGACGCGATCCGCACCGAGATGCAGCGGCTGTCGGTGCGTGCCGCGCATCCGTTCCTGCCGATCGCGAGCCTGTCCGGCGGCAACCAGCAGAAGGCGGTGCTCGCCAGGATGCTGCTGGCCGACCCGCAGGTGCTGATCCTCGACGAGCCGACCCGCGGCGTCGACGTCGGCGCGAAAGCGGAAATCTACCGGCTGATCTTCGCGCTCGCGAAGCGCGGCGTCGCGCTGATCGTCGTGTCGTCGGAACTGCCGGAAGTGCTCGGGCTGGCCGATCGCGTGCTCGTGATCGGCGAAGGCGAGCTGCGCGGCGATTTCGTCAACGACGGTCTTACGCAGGAACAGATCCTCGGCGCCGCGCTGAAACCCGCGCGGCGTCCGGCCGAACCCATTGCAGCGAGTGCGCCATGAATACCGAATTGTCTTCCTCCGCCGCCGTGCCGCAGGACGCCGACGCGCGTCGCACGCACGGCCATCCGCTGCGCCAGGTCTTCGTGCGCTACAAAGTGCTCGCGCTGCTGTTCGCGGTCGCGGCGATCTGGGTGTTTTTCTCGGTGCTGACCGACGGCGCGTTCGTCACGCCGCGCAACGTGTCGAACCTGCTGCGGCAGATGTCGATCACCGGGATGCTCGCATGCGGGATGGTGTTCGTGATCATCGCCGGTGAAATCGACCTGTCGGTCGGCTCGCTGCTCGGGCTGCTCGGCGGCGTCGCAGCGATCCTCGACGTCAATCGGCACTGGCCGGTCGCCGCGACGGTGCCGGTGGTACTCGCGCTCGGTGTGCTGGTCGGGCTGTTCAACGGCTGGTGGTCGACCTACCGGCGCGTGCCGTCGTTCATCGTCGGGCTGGGCGGGATGCTCGCGTTCCGCGGCATCCTGCTCGGCGTGACGGGCGGCTCGACGATCGCGCCGGTGTCCGACGGCTTCGTGTTCATCGGGCAGGGCTATCTGCCGCGCGTCGTCGGCGACGGCCTCGCGCTGCTGCTGTTCGCGCTCGTCGCGCTGCTGGTCGTCAGGCAGCGCGGCACGCGGCACCGTTATCGGCTCGCGGTCGCGCCGCTGTGGCAGGACGTCGCGAAGATCGCCGGCGCGGGCGCGGTGCTGTTCGCGTTCGTCGCGACGCTCGACCGCTACGGCGGCATCCCCGTGCCGGTGCTGCTGCTACTCGCGTTGCTCGGCGCGTTCTCGTGGATCGCGACGCAGACCGTGTTCGGCCGGCGCATCTATGCAGTGGGTTCGAACCTGGAGGCGACGCGGCTGTCGGGCGTCGACACCGACCGCGTGAAGCTCGCGATCTTCGCGCTGATGGGGCTGATGTGCGCGTTCGCGGGCATCGTGAACACCGCGCGGCTCGCAGCCGGCTCGCCGTCGGCCGGCACGATGGGCGAGCTCGACGCGATCGCCGCATGCTTCATCGGCGGCACGTCGATGCGCGGCGGGTCGGGCACGGTCTATGGCGCGCTGATCGGCGCGCTCGTGATGGCGAGCCTCGACAACGGGATGTCGATGCTCGACGTCGACGCGTACTGGCAGATGATCGTAAAGGGCGCGGTGCTGGTGCTGGCCGTGTGGATCGACGTGGTGTCGCGGTCGAACCGGCGATGAGGCGCCGCGCGGATGCGATCGCCGCTTGCCGGGGAGGCGGACGGCTCATGCCGTTCTACCCGGCATCCGCCTTGATGAAATCGACGAACGCGCGCAGCGGAGCCGGCACGAACCGCCGCCCCGGGTAGTACAGATACGGGCCCGGGAACGGCCGCCACCAGCCGTCGAGCACGGGCTCGAGCGCGCCGCTCGCCAGATGCGGCCGAAGCCAGTCTTCGTAAAGGTGCACGATGCCGAGCCCCGCGCAGGCGGCATCGACGACGAGATCGACGGCACCGCCGATCTGCACGACGAGCGGGCCCGATGGCTCCACGCGCACCACTTCTCCGTCGCGCTCGTATTCCCACGCCGGCATCGCGCCGCTCGCGAAGCGGCCGCGCAGGCACGCGTGATCGAGCAGGTCGCGCGGATGGGTAGGGCGGCCGCGCCGGTCGAGATAGGCGGGTGCGGCGGCGGTGGCGAAGCGTTGCGAGCGCGGGCCGATGGGCACGGCGATCATGTCCTGTTCGAGGCGCTCGTCGTAACGGATGCCCGCGTCGCAGCCGGCTGCGAGGATATCGACGAAGCTTTCATCGGCCACGACTTCGAGCCGTATCTCCGGATATGCGTCGAGAAAGCGCGGGACGATGGACGGCAGCACGAGCCGCGCCGCGCTCATCGGCACATTGAGCTTCAGCGTGCCGACCGGCCGCTCGCGGAACGTGTTCACCACGTCGAGCGCCGCCTCCACCTCGCTCAGGGCCGGCGTGAGCCGTGCGAGCAGACGCTCGCCGGCTTCGGTGGGCGACACGCTGCGCGTCGTGCGGTGCAGCAGCCGCACGCCGAGTTGCGCTTCCAGCCGGCGCACCGCTTCGCTCAGACCGGATGCACTCGCCCCGACCATGCGCGCGCCTTCGCGAAAGCCCTTCGCCCGTGCCACCGCCACGAACGCGTTCAGATCGCCCAGATCGACTTGCATTGTTCGCCTTTTCGTACAGGTTGTGCGGATTATGACCGGTTATCGCGCAGCGCAACGCGGCGTAACCTGCGATTCACGCATTCGCTACAGGAGCACGACCATGTCCCCCATCGTTCAATCCGGCACGTATTCCGTCGCGGGCCGCAGCATTCATCGCATCGGCTATGGCGCGATGCAGCTGGCCGGCCCCGGCGTGTTCGGTCCGCCCAAGGACCGCCATGCGGCGCTCGCCGTTCTCCGTGAAGCGGTCGCATCGGGCGTCGACCACATCGACACGAGCGACTTTTACGGCCCGCATGTGACCAATCAGTTGATTCGCGAAGCGTTGCATCCGTATCGCGACGAGCTGCTGATCGTGACCAAGGTCGGCGCGACGCGCGGCGACGACGGTTCCTGGCTGCCGGCATTCTCCGCCGAAGCGCTGACGGCCGCCGTGCACGACAACCTGCGCAACCTGGGTCTCGACGTGCTCGACGTCGTCAATCTGCGGATCATGTTCGACACGCACGGCCCGGCCGAAGGCTCGATCGAGGCGCCGCTGTCCGCGCTGGCCGAACTGCAGCGGCAGGGCCTCGTACGGCACATCGGGCTGAGCAACGTGACGGCCGCGCAGATCGCCGAAGGGCGCCGGATCTGCGAAATCGTCTGCGTGCAGAATCATTACAACCTCGCGCACCGCGACGACGATGACCTGATCGATGCGCTCGCGCGCGACGGCATCGCATACGTACCGTACTTTCCGCTCGGCGGCTTCAATCCGCTGCAGTCGTCCACGCTCGACGCGGTCGCCGCGCGGCTCGGTGCGACGCCGATGCAGACCGCGCTCGCTTGGCTGCTGCAGCGCGCGCCGAACATCCTGCTGATTCCGGGGACGTCGTCCGTCGCGCATCTGCGCGAGAATCTCGCCGCGGGCGCGTTGGGGTTGCCCGAGGATGCCGTGCGTGAACTCGACGGTGTCGCGTCGGTGCGCGCGTGAGCGACGTGCCGGGGCCTGACATCGCCCCATGGGCGCTGTAGCGCTTCCACGCGATTGTCGAGCGCGCGCGTTGCCGCGTTTCCCGATCACCTCGAGGATGCCTTTCCGTCCGGCACGATGGAGAAATTGGCCGCCTGGATCGACACGCAGCAGTGAAGCGGCGTCGCTCGCGGCGTCTGGCCTGTCCTGGATACCGCGCTACGACCGGTCGCGATTGCGCGCGCGCGTCGCGCCCGTGATCACCGCGATGCCGAACAGAATGACGGCGACGATCTCGATGATGTGCTGCGACACGTGCAGCGTCATCAATCCCCATGCCACGCCGCCGATGAAAATGATCCATCCGACCAGGTAGATAAGCAGGGTCATCGTTCCTCTCCTTGCGGTTCGGGTTCATCGTGCAGACTGCTGTCGCGCGGCATGCCGTTTTATCCGGCTTCCGTATCGCTTCCGTATCGTGCGGCAGCAGGCCGAGAAAGCGCGCGATGTGCTCGGGGTCGAAACGCAGCGACGGCGGAAACTGCCAAAGGATCCGCCCGAGCTTGTCCTTCAGGGCGAGCAATCCTTGCGCAAAGCAGTTCGCGCAGGCGAGCGTCGCGGTTTCTTTCATCGCGAAAGCGCTGCATGTGGGTCAGGTAGCGTGGGCCTTTCACGCTGAACGTAAAACCGGGCGGCGTTTCGTCGTACCCGTGTCGCCAGCCGCCGTAGCGCCAGTCTGAAATGCCGATGCGGACTTCACCTGATTTTCTCGTCACGTCGATACCCGAATGCCCGTCGGTCCACACGTATTCGGTGTGGCGAGCAATGCATGTGCCACCGCGCGGCACGAACCTTGCCGTACCTGCGTATCAAGTATCCAGTGACACATCGGACACGCTGAGATTCATCAGCGTGTCCGGTACGACATGCGGGTCACGCGCAGTCCGCGCGACCCGTAACACACGAACACGAGATCACGACGCCGACAACCTGACCGACACGCCCGTCGCCGTATAAACCGGCGTCGCCTTGAACCCGTCGACCATGACCGTCGAGAACTTCGCCGCGGCCGCCGCGCCGTCGATCAGCGCGATGGTGTCGCCGGCCTTCGGCGCGTAGCCGTTCACGAACTTCACGTGCAGCGTGCCGCCCGCGACGGTGAGCGGACCACCCACGCGCAGGCGTCCGCCGCCATTGCCGTCGATGTCGAGTTCGAGCGTCGCGTTGTCGAGCTGCGTATAGCGTGTCGCGATCGTGACGGGCGCGCCGGCGGCAATCCGGACGCTACCGCCCGACCCGACATACACGTCGCCGTTGCCGAACGCCATTGCCGACGCAGCCGCGAGCGTGCCGCCGCTCACCTGCGTGCCGCCCGTATAGCGGTTGTTGCCCGCGAGCGCGAGCGTACCGGTGCCTTGCAGCGTCAGCTTGCCCGCACCGGCGATATCGTTGCGCCACTGGTCGGCCGCATTGAGCCCGCCCTGGGACGCATCCATCGACACGATCACGTTGCCGTTGAACGCGCCATAGCCGTCGGCCGCCGCAAACAGGTTCAGGCGGCCCCAGCCTTCCGCATCGTCCATCACCGGGTAGCCCGACGAAATTTCGGTGGTCTTCAGCACGACGCGGCGCTGATCGGCGCTCAGGTACGGGAAGCGCGTCTGCAGCAGGATCTCCGCGCCCTTCGGCACGACGGGCGGTGCGTCGGTCGACTCGATCGCGCCGAAGCCGAACGTCATGCGGCGCGCGAAGGCCGTCCTGTTGGTCGCGTAATCGGCGAACCGGTCGGTGGCCGCCGTGCCCGAATGCGCGAAGGCGGCGAACGTCGTGGCGGTCGTCCCCGTGAGTTGCTGCAGCGCCTGGTGGGCCTGGCCGTACGCGGCTTGCGCATCGCTCGCGTACGCAGTCAGGTTCGCCGCGCTGACGGCCAGCGCGAGCATGCGCCCGCCGATCACGTCGAGCGGCGAATGCATGCCGGCGAGGATCCGGTTCTCGCCGAGTTCGAGACCGCGGCTGACCATTTCCTGGAACCGCTCCGGCACGAGCCACGCCATCGTCATCGCATCGCGCATCGCTTCGGCTTCGTGGCCGCTGATGAAGCCGCCGTCGGTCGCGGGCGTCGTGCTTTCCGCGGGAACGAGCGTCGGCGCGACGACGACGCTCGCGCTCCAGCGGTACGGCCGCGCGTACTTGTAGAAACGCTTCGACGGTTCGGTCGACGCGTTGTTGCCCATTTCGTTGAGCAGGTCGACGACCTTGCCGAAGCTCGTGTTCGTGCTGCTGCCGACGCCGGTGTTGTTGCCGGAATCGTTGTAGAGCACCGTCGTCGCGTCGGCGGGCACGTTGGTGATGCTGGTCGTCTGCTGCGCGGCCGTGCGCCACGCGCTGGTGAGCGGGCCCATGCCGTCGGTCACGCTGTAGCCCTTGCCGCGCCGGTCGTCGAAGTAGGCGGCGTCGGCCTGCTGCTGCGTGCGCGCGGTCGTTGCGTTGACCACGTACTGCACGTTGGCCGCGAGCACCGTGCCGTTCACGATCGTGCCGCACGGCGTGCCGCTGGTGGGCAGCCCCGAGCACGTCGACGGCGAGATCGCCGGAAACGCGCCGAACGCCTGCGCGCTCACGCCTGCATCGACCAGCATCGTCGACGGCTGCCACAGGTCGAGGAAACGGCTCACGACGCGCACGGCGGCGTTGGTCGACAGCGTGGCATAGCGCGCGTCGCCGCGCTGGTTGGTCGCGATGTTGTCGACGAAGGCCGGCACGCTCGGCACGGGCGCGCTGTCGACGAAGCCCGGGTCGGCCGGCGGGGCCGGCACGGCCGCGCTGGTCGTGGTGGTCGGCGTGACATCGTCGCCGCCGCCGCACGCGGCGAGGACAATCGCACTCGAAAGCGCTGCGACGTGCAGCGGGAAACGGCTTCGTGACGCGAACATGCAAGACTCCATCCTGAGTATCGAAGATGGCGGATTGTCGTGGGCGATCGTGACGCAGCCGTTACGGATTTGTTTCGGAGCGCTGTCGATGCGCCCGAATGCTCACTATCTGGTGAATTCGTGATGCTGAACGTAGCGGTCGGGCCGATCCGGCCGTCGGCGAGATCCGGCGGCGGGCGGCTACGCGCCGCTCGCGCGTGCGTCCGGCCGCGCGTGAGCGTTCAAGAAATGATCGGAGCGGGAACGGTCACGCCGGTTCGGCGCATGATTGCGCGCCGGTGCGGCACACGCGGTTTCTGCCGCTGTGCTTGGCCGCATAGAGGGCGAGGTCGGCCTGATGCGTCAGCACATGCACGGACGCCGGCCGTGCGCGATGGCCGGTCGCGCAGCCGATGCTGACCGTAAACGCGGGCACCGTCTCGGCGAACCCGTCGAGCCGGTTGCGTTCCACCGCGCGGCGAATCGCTTCGGCGACTTTCGCGGCGCCGCTTTCGTCGGTATCGGGCAACACCGCGACGAATTCCTCGCCGCCGTAACGTGCGGCGAGATCGCCGCGCCGGCGCGTATGCGCGCGGATGCATTCGGCGAGAAACCGCAGTGCGGTGTCGCCTTGCGCGTGGCCGTACCGGTCGTTGTACTGCTTGAAGTGATCGGCGTCGATGAACAGCACCGACAGGCTGCCGTCGTTGCCGCGCTGCAGCCGCTCCCACTCGTCGACGAGCGCGGCATCGAGCGCGCGTCGATTGTGCAGGCCCGTCAGCGGGTCGGTGCGCGTCATGTCGGTGAGCAGCGTCTGTTTGCGCAGGTTGCCCCGCAGCGCGAATGCGAGCAGCCATACCACCGCGCAGAACAGCGCGCCGATGACGGACGCCGACACGCCGACCGTCCACGTCAGGTGCGTGATGCCGGCCAGCACGTCATGCTCGGCCGGCGCGACCACGGCGATCAGCGGCGTGCCGGGTACCCGCTGGTACGTATACAGCCGCAACGTTCCATCGATGCTCGAGCGCGCGCCATAGAAGCCCGATTCGCGGCTCACCATCCGCTCGAACGACTTCGAGCGGCGCAGGCGAACCATCTGGTGATCGCTCAATGGCGGATTGCGCGCGAGGATCGTGCCGTCCGCGCGCAGGATCGCGCTGACGCCATGCGGCCCGACATTCAGGCGGGAAAGAAGCCGATCGAAGTAGGCGAGGTCGATGGCGACCACCGCGATGCCATTGAACGTGTGATCAGGCCGTTCGATGCGTCGCGACAGTGCGATCGATTCCGTGCCGCCGCGCGAACGCGCACGGTACGCCTCGGATACGTAGAGGCCGACGTTGTCGGCATCGCGATGGACCTTGAAGTAATCGCGATCGCTGAAGTCCCAGTTGTGGGTCGGGCCGCAACAACCGTCGATCAGCCGGCCGGAGCGGTCCGTCACGCCCATGCCGGTCACGTATTGCGCGGCCGTGCGCTCGAACAGGACGTCGTGACGCAGCCCGGCGTCCATGCGCGAGACGGCGGGGTTGCGGATATCGGCGGCGAGTGAGACCAGCGCGCTATTGGACGTTTCGACGGTGCGCGCGATCTCGCTGACGAGGACGGCAGCGACGTTGCGGGACGTCTCGTGCGCATGCTCGACGACTTCGCTTCGCGCGGCCCACAGCGTTGCCGCGCTGATGCCGAGCGCCGCGACCGACATCAGCGTGCCCAGCGCGCCGACGATCAGATGGTGGCGCCCGGCCCAGTCGGCAATTTTCTCGATCGAAGGGGATGCAGGCATTGCTCGCGCTCGTACGGAAAGGCGGCTGCGACCGCAGCGGCGCTGGTCAAATCCGGGTTAACGGCAGGGTTGCCCGAAAATCGAGGCCGGCATGCGAAACAATGACTGCACGGATACCGCAAACGTGTGCGAGCGGGGCGCGCCGGCAACGACGCGCCCCGCAACGACTGCGTAACAGCGGTGGATGAGGGCGGCGGCGAAGCGTCAGTCGAGCCCGCCCTGGCACAGGTACTTGATCGACAGGTAATCGTCGAGGCCGTAGCGCGACCCCTCTCGGCCGTAGCCCGATTCCTTCACGCCGCCGAACGGCGCGGCTTCGCTCGCGAGCGCGCCCTCGTTGATGCCGACGATGCCCGTTTCGAGCCGTGCGGACACACGCGCGATGCGGCGTACGTCCTGCGTGTAGAAATACGCGGCGAGCCCGAACGGCGTGTCGTTCGCGGCGTCGATGGCTTCGTCTTCCGAATCGAACGAAAACAGCGCGGCGACCGGGCCGAAGGTTTCCTCGCAGGTCAGCTGCATGTCGGCGGTGGCGTCGGCGAGCACCGTCGGCGCGTAATAGTTCGGTCCGAGTTCGGGCAGGCGCTTGCCGCCCGTGAGTACGCGTGCGCCGCGCTCGACCGCGTCGCCGACATGACGCGCGATCTTGTCGACCGCGCGCGCGTTGATCATCGGGCCGATCTGCGCGGCCGGGTCGGTTGCCGGCGCGACCTTCAGCGCGGCGACACGCGCGGCGAGCTTCGCGGCGAACGCTTCGTAGACGCCGGCCTGCACGTACACGCGGTTCGGCGACACGCAGGTCTGGCCGCCGTTGCGGAACTTGGCGGCCATCAGCCCGTCGACCGCGGCGTCGAGCTCGGCATCGTCGAACACGATGAACGGCGCATTGCCGCCGAGCTCCAGCGACAGCTTCTTCAGCGTCGCGGCCGATTCGCGCGCGAGCAGCTTGCCGACGGGCGTCGATCCGGTGAACGTGATCTTGCGCACGCGGCCGTCGGCGAGCCAGTCGGCCGCCGCGTCGATGCCGCGTTCGCGCGACGCGGTGATCAGGTTCAGCACGCCGGGCGGCACGCCGGCTTCCTGCGCGAGGAAGGCGAGCGCGAGCGCGGTGAGCGGCGTGTCCTCCGCCGGCTTCGCGACGACCGTGCAGCCGGCCGCGAGCGCGGGTGCGATCTTGCGCGCGATCATCGCGAGCGGGAAATTCCACGGCGTGATCGCGGCGACGATGCCGATCGGTTCCTTCACGGCGCTCAGCCGCTTGCCGCGCTGCTGCTGCGGAATCAGGTCGCCGTAGGTGCGCGTCGCTTCCTCGGCGAACCACAGCACGTACGACGCGCCGTATGCGACTTCGCCGCGCGCTTCGGCGAGCGGCTTGCCCTGTTCGCGCGACATCAGCTTCGCGAGATCGTCGGTGTGCGCGACGATCGCCGCGTGCCACGCACGCAGGATCGCGGCGCGTTCGCGAGCGGGCGTTGCACGCCATGCGGGCAGCGCGCGCGCCGCTGCGTCGGTCGCGGCGCGCGCGTCGGCGGCGCCGCTATCGGGTGCGTGGGCAACGGTCTCGAGCGTCGCCGGATCGATGACGTCGAAGCGACGGCCGTCGAGCGCGTCGCGCCAGGTGCCGTCGATGAGGTTGGCGGTGCGCACGAGTTCGGTTCGGGACAGCGTAAGCGGCATGACAGGTCCTTGGGTGATGCGGTCCGGCGACGGCGGCGCGGGCGCGCGACTACCCCGCGCGGACAGCGTGCTGCCGCGTTCCCGGGTGTCGCGCGCTGTCCGTCAGTGACGTTCGCCGAACAGCGATTCGAGCGGGTAGTGCCGTTTGACGAACGGCGACTTGATGATCACGTAACTGAAATACTTCTCGATGCCGATGTTCTGCTCGAGCAGCCCTTCGACGATCGTCTGGTAATGGCTCACGCTGCGCGTGATGAACTTCAGCAGATAGTCGTAGCCGCCGCTCGCGAGGTGGCATTCGACGATCTCGTCGACATTGCGGATCGCCGCGACGAAACGGTCGAAGTCCTCGCGGCGGTGGTCGGCCAGCGTGACCTCGGTAAACACGACCTGCACGTCGCCGAGTTTTTCGAGCTGGATATGCGCGCCGTAGCCGCCGATGTAGCCGGCCTTCTCGAGCCGCTTCACGCGGATCAGGCAGGGGCTGGGTGACAGCCCGACCGCATCGGCCAGCTCGACGTTGGTCATGCGGCCGCGTTTCTGCAACTGGGAGAGGATGCGCAGGTCGATGCGATCCAGCTTGCTGTCCGTCATGTTCACGTGAAAGGGAAAAAATGGAATGTCCGGTTACTTTAGAGTCGAACGATTGCCGCCACAAGCCCGGCTTTCCCTTGACCCGTCATGCCGGCTGCGCGTGCGCGGCGTCGAGCGCGCGCTGAACGCCCGCGTCGGCCAGCACGTCGTCGAGCGTCTTGCGCACGCGTTCGAACATCAGGTCGAACTCGCCCGCGGTGAAGCTCAGCGCCGGCGCAAAGCCGAGCACGCCGTCGCCGAATGCGCGGAACACCACGCCGTTCGCGTACGCGGCCGCCGCGATCTTGTCGGGCACGTTCAGCGCCGGGTCGAAGCGCGTCTTGTGCGCCTTGTCGGCCACCAGCTCGAGCGCGCCGAGCAGGCCGATCGAGCGCGAATCGCCGACGAGCGGATGCGCGCGCAGCGCATCGAGCCCGGCCGCGAAGCGCGGCGCCAGCGCCTGGCCGTTCGCGAGCAGCCCGCCTTCGTGATAGAGCTTCAGCACCTCGAGGCCGATCGCCGCGCTCACCGGATGCGCGGAATACGTATAGCCGTGGCCGACCGCGGCCGACTCGGTGCGGCTGCCCGCGATCCCTTCGTAGACTTCGTCGGACATCAGCACCGCGCCCATCGGCGCATAGCCGGCGGTCAGTCCCTTCGCGACGGTCATCAGGTCCGGATCGACCTGCTCGGTCTCGCACGCGAACAGCGGGCCGGTGCGGCCGAAGCCGGTGATCACCTCGTCGGCGACGAACAGGATGCCGAGGCGCCGGCATGCGTCGCGCATCGCCTTCAGCCAGCCGACCGGCGGCACGATCACGCCGCCCGAGCCTTGCACGGGCTCGCAGAAGAACGCCGCGACGTTGTCCGCGCCGAGCTCGGCGACCTTCGCCTCGAGCGCGGCGACCGACGCGGCGATCAGCGCCTGCGGATCGTCGCCGAGCGGATGGCGATACGGGTAGGGCGACGGAATATGGTGCTGGTCCGCGCGCGGCAGGTCGAAATGGCGGTGGAACGCGGGCAGCGCGGTGAGGCCGGCGCCGATCGACGACGAGCCGTGATAGCCGCGCTCGAGCGCGATCATCTGCTTTTTCGACGGGCGGCCGGTCGCGTTGAAATAGTGCGTGATGAAGCGCACCGCGGAGTCGACGGCGTCCGAGCCGCCGAGCGTGAAGTACACGTGGTTCAGCGACGGCGGCGCGAGCGTCGCGAGCCGTTCGGCAAGCTCGATCGCGGGCTGCGAGCCGAAATGGAAATAGCCGGTGGCGTAGGGCAGTTTCGCCATCTGCTCGGCGGCGGCCTTCACGATGCTGTCGCGGCCGTAGCCGACGTTGACGCACCACAGGCCCGAGAACGCATCGAGCAGCGTATGGCCGTCGCCGTCGCGCAGGAACACGCCGTCGGCGGATTCGAGCACGGTGACGCCGCGCGCCTCGTGCACGCGGTAATTGACGACGGGGTGGATCAGGTGTTGACGATCGGCTTCGATCAGCGCGGCTTGGTTCATGGTAGTGCGGGACTCTCTGTCGGGTGTCAGCGGTAAGTTCATGCTAACGGGCGAGAAATCCGCGTGCGCCTTCAATTTGCCGCCTGAAACGTACGGCCGCGGCGTTTGCACGGGGCGCTGCGGCATTTTCTGCTGCGCGCCCCGCGGGGCCGGGCGAGCGCGTCAGTAGCCGCGCGCGCGATCGACGACGCCGATCATCGGCTGCCCCGCGCGATGGCGCGCGAGGTTCTCGAGCACGGCGTCGACCGCGGTGTCGGGCCGCGTCGCGCTCGCAATGTGCGGCGTGATGCGAATGCGCGGATGCGTCCAGAACGGGTGGCCGGCCGGCAACGGTTCGGGGTCCGTCACGTCGAGGATCGCGCTGTCGAGCTGGCCGCGCTCGAGCGCGGCGAGCAGCGCGAGCGCATCGAGCTGCGGGCCGCGCCCGACCTGCACGAGCGATGCGCCGGCCGGCAGCGCGTCGAACACGCGCGCGCCGAGCAGCCCGCGTGTACTGTCGGTGAGCGGCAGCAGGCAGATCAGGATGTCGGTGCGGGCCAGGAACGCATCGAGCGCCGCGTCGCCCGCGTAGCAGTCGACGCCGTCGAGCGTGCGCGGCGTGCGGCTCCAGCCGGCGCACGGGAAGCCGAAGCGCCGCAGCGTGTCGAGCACGGCCTGGCCGAGCGTGCCGAGTCCGAGCACGCCGACGCGCCGCGACGCGGCCGCGCGCACCGGCTTCTCGTGCCACACCTGGGTGCGCTGTTGCGCCGCATAGTCGAACAGGTCGCGGTGGATCGTCAGCACGGCCTGCGTCACATATTCGACCATGCCTTCGACGATGCCGGGCTCGATCATCCGCACGACCGGAATGTGCGCGGGCACGCGCGACAGGTCGAACTGATCGATGCCGGCGCCCACCGAAAACACGATCTCGAGGTTCGGCAGCAGCGTGGCCGGGTCGTCCGGCGGTTGCCACGCGGCGAGGTAGCGCACCGCGTGCGGATCGCCGATGTCCGGCCAGATCCGGAACGCGAGGTCGGGCGCCTGTTGCGCGAAGCGCTGCGCCCATTGCGCACCGCGCACCGGGTCGGCCTTGTACAGGAAGCTCATCGTGCGTGCCGCTCAGCCCAGCGCCTGGTTCACGATCGCGAACGCGCGCAGCGCGGGGTCGCGTGCCGGCGCCGCACCGCGCGCCATCGCGACGACGGTATCGACGCGCGGCAGGCCGAGCCCCTGCAGCCAGTCCGACAGCCCGCTGTCGCCCGGCACGTCGAGGCGCACGAACATGCCTGCGTGCAGCGCGAGCCAGTGACTGATCAGCGCCTGCGCGCGCAGCGCGTCCGGCGCGACCACCGGCCCGATCGCATGGCCGCGGCCGAAGCGGCGAAAGAGCGCGAAGCCGAGCAGTTCGCCGTCGCGGTCGAGCGCGATCCCGTTCGCGACGTCGAGCAGCGCATCGACCACCGCGCCGCGCTCGTAGCCTGCCGCGCGCGACGCGAGCGCCGCGAGGCGCGGCCCGTCGTTCGTGCCGAGCGGGCGCAGGCGCTCGCCCGGCGGCAGCGAGATCAGCGGCGGCTGGAACGCGGCGCCCTGGTGCTGGTCGATCGTGCCGATCGCCTGGAAGCCGAACTTCACATAGAGCGGTTCGCCGGACGGCGTCGCATGGAGGAATATCGTGCGCGCGCCGAGGCTGTCGACGACGCGCGCGAGCAGTTCGCGGCCGATGCCGCGGCCCTGGCGCTCGGGCGACACGATCACCATGCCGAGCGATGCGTGCGAGTCGTCGAAGCGCCAGCCGAGCGCGGTGCCGACGATGCCGGCTTCGTCTTCGGCGACGAAGCCGCCGCCGAGCTGGAGTGCGAAGCGCCAGTCGTCGAGGCGGTGCGGCCACTTGACCGCTTCCGACAGCCGGTGTGCGGCGGGCAGGTCGGTTTCGGCGAACGGGCGATAGATAAGCGTGCTGGAAGTGTTGAGGTCGGCCACGCCGGACTCCGGATGGGTAGGAATGACGCATCCACTCTGCCAGCGACACAATGGCGCGGATAGGACGATTCGCCTGTTCTCCGGTGCGAGCGGGCGGTTGTGCGAGATCGATGCAAGCCGGCTCGATCGACGCGGACGAACGCGCGCTTCGTGCCGGCGGGGCCGGTCAATCCGACAGCTTCTGCTGTGTGAATGCCACTACGATGGAAATAAGGCGGCGCTGCTGCGTGCCGGCGAGCGGCGGCCCGGTTTCGTGAAGCCCGCCGAAGCCCGCTGGTCCGCGCGGCAGCGCCGCGCTCGATCGCGCCGCAGATCGTGCTGCCCGTGGCGTGCAACACGCGGCGATTCTGCGTTTCGAGCGGTGCCGAACGACGCGCGACGGATTTTTTGCCCTGATTCAATTTCGTTGAACCCAGCCCGTCCCCGGCCCTGCCGGGGCTTCACACCGACAGGACGTATCATGATTCAGTTTGAACCGAAGTACATCACTTTCGACTGCTACGGCACGCTGACCCGCTTCCAGATGGCGGACCTGGCGCGCGAGATTTACGCGGAGCGGCTGTCGCCGGTCGCGATGGAGGACTTCGTGCGCGCGTTCGCCGCCTATCGGCTCGACGAAGTGCTCGGCGCATGGAAGCCGTACCGCGACGTCGTCGTCAACGCGATCCGGCGCACTTGCGCGCGCATCGGCACGAAGTTCGACGAAGCCGAGGCCGAGCGTTTCTATCATGCGGTTCCGACCTGGGGCCCGCATCCGGACGTGCCGGCCGGCCTGTCGCGACTCGCGAAGAAGTACAAGCTGGTGATCCTGTCGAACGCGATGGACGAGCAGATCATGAGCAATGTCGACAAGCTCGGCGCGCCGTTCCATGCGGTGTTCACCGCGCAGCAGGCGCAGTCGTACAAGCCACGCATGCAGGGCTTCGAATACATGTTCGACAAGCTCGGCTGCAAGCCGGAGGACGTGCTGCATGTGTCGTCGAGCCTGCGCTACGATCTGATGACGGCCGAGGATCTCGGGATCAAGCACAAGGCGTTCGTCAACCGCGGCCACGAGCCCGGCACGCCGTTCTACAACTACTACGAGGTGTCCGACATCGGCCATCTCGCGACGCAGCTCGGGCTGTAAGCGACGCATCGTCGGCGCGGCCCGGCCCGCCGCGAGATTCGGGAAAACCCGTGCGCCGGGAAAACCCGTGCGCGCGGCAGGCCGTCGGCGTTCGACGATCGCGCAGGCCTGGCGCGTTGTCTCGCGCACTTGCCTGTCATAGTCCTTCGACATTCGCGGCGAAGAGCCGCGTATCGCCCGTGGCGGATTCGAGCGCGTCCGCGCCTTCCGGTTCGAACGTGCCGGCGGCGCGCGCCGTGCGCATCCCTTCCTCCTGCTTGCCGTCGCGCCGGCCAATGCCCGGCGTGCGGTCGAATTCGTCGATCGCCGTCACACGGCCGCACTGCCGCACCGCCGCGCGAATCGCGATCCGGCGGCGCGCGCCGTGCGCATCCCTTTCTCCTGCTTCCCGTCGCGCTGGCCGATGCCCGACGAGCGGTCGAACACGCCGATCGCCGCCGCACCGCCGCACCGCCGCACGAATCGCGATCCGGCAGCGCGGCCCGTGCGCATCCCTTTCTCCTGCTTCCCGTCGCGCTGGCCAATGCCCGACGTGCGGTCGAACACGCCGATCGCCGCCACACCGCCACACCGCCGTGAGAATCGCGATCCGGCAGCGGGGCCCGCGAGCGGGCCGCGCTGCCACCGGCTACTCCTGCCGTGCCGCGGCCGTCGGGGCAGGCAGGTTTCGATGAAGCGGGCAATCGTCTGAACGCTGGTGGCGAGGCCTTGGACGGCGCCGGCAAATCGCGCGGGCATGCATTCGACGCAAACATGCGGTTTGCACGTGTGGAACGCGTTTCGGATGCCGAACGCGCAATTTTGTCGGTGCAATCTGCGGCGCGCGTCGCTTTACGATTTCGTTCGTCGCGCCGTCCTTACGTGGTCGTCGCGACAACTGCACCGGGCAAACGACGGTATGCGCGAGCACGCAGCAATTCATGCTGCGCGGGTGGCTCAAAACGGTCGAATCGTATCGTGCGGCCGCCCCGAATCGCGATAACCCGCATTTTGGCGGTGCTTAAATGAACTTAGTACGCAGGGCGTCGCGCCCGCTACCAGCAGGCGGGCGCGACGGGTTTCTCGAACCACGCTGGACCCCAGACCCCACTTTCCACAGTCAGGAGCAGTTCGGATGAGCGACGATATCGACAACGGCGGCAAGGGCGGCATCACGCGCCGCGACATGATGCGGGTCATGGCGGCGAGCGGCATGATGGCCGTCGGCGGCGGCGGGCTGCTGACCGGCATGCAATCCGCATTCGCAGCACCGGCCGCCAAGCGCGGCGGCAAGATCCGGGTCGCGAACGAATCGAGTTCGACGGCCGATACGCTCGATCCGGCCAAGGGCTCGACGGGTGCCGACTACATCCGCTTCTTCATGTTCTACAGCGGCCTCACGCAGCTGGATCAAAGCCTCACGCCGCAGATGAATCTGGCTGAGTCGCTGCATACGACCGACGCGAAGACGTGGGTCATCAAGCTGCGCAAGGGCGTCACGTTCCACGACGGGAAATCGGTCGGCCCGGCCGACGTGGTGTTTTCGCTGATGCGCCACAAGAACCCGGCCACCGCGTCGAAGGTCAAGCCGCTCGCCGACCAGTTCGCCGATGCGAAGGCGAGCGGCCCGGACGAAGTCACGCTCACGCTCGCCAGCGCGAACGCCGACCTGCCGGTGATCCTCGCGACGCCGCAGCTCGTGATCGTCAAGGACGGCACGACCGACTTCGCGACCGCCATCGGCTGCGGCCCTTACAAGCTGAAATCGTTCAAGCCGGGCGTGTCGACCGTCGGCGTGCGCAACGACAGCTACTTCAAGCCGGGCAGGCCGTATCTCGACGAGATCGAGCTGATCGGCATCAGCGACAGCGCCGCGCGCCTGAACGCGCTGCTGTCGGGCGACGTGCACCTGATCAACGCGATCGATCCGCGCTCGACGCAGCGGGTCGCGTCGACGCCGGGCTACGCGCTGAAGGAAACCAAGTCGGGGCTCTATACCGACCTGATCATGCGCAGCGACAACCCGCTCGTCGCGAACCCCGATTTCGTCGAAGGGATGAAGTACCTGTTCGATCGCGAGCAGATCCGCTCGGCGGTGTTCCGCGGCTACTCGGTGATCGGCAACGACCAGCCGATTCCGCCGGGGCATCGCTACTTCAACGCGTCGCTGCCGCAGCGGCCGCACGATCCGGACAAGGCGAAATTCCTGTTCCAGAAGGCGGGCGCGCTGGGCGCCACACTGCCGCCGATCTATGCGACGTCCGACGCGAACGGCTCGATCGAAATGGCCGTGCTGCTGCAGCAGGCCGGCCAGAAGATCGGGCTGAACCTGCAGGTCAACCGCGCGTCGCCCGATGGCTACTGGTCGAACCACTGGATGAAGCACCCGCTCACCTTCGGCAACATCAACCCGCGCTCGAGCGCCGACGTGCTGTTCACGCAGTTCTTCAAGTCGGATGCGTCGTGGAACGAGTCGGGCTGGAAGAACGCGAAGTTCGACCAGCTGCTGCTCGCCGCGCGTTCGGAAACCGACGACGCGAAGCGCAAGCAGATGTACGGCGACATGCAGGTGATCGTGTCGCAACAGGGCCGCGTCGGCATTCCGGCCTTCATCAGCTTCCTCGACGGCTATGACAAGCGGCTCGCCGGTCTCGGTTCGATCCCGACCGGCGGGATGATGGGCTTCATGTTCGCCGAGAACGTGTGGTGGAACGCATGACGTTGTGGCTGGCGGCCGCCATGCGGCCGGTGCGGGTCACCGCGCCGGCCGCGCGCGGCCTTTTCGGGAGTGTCGCTTCATGAACCGAATTCTCATCGGCCTGATCGGCCGACGCATCGCGGTCACCGCGCTGACGTTGCTGATCGTGTCCGCGATCATCTTCACCATTACGAATCTGCTGCCGGGCGACGCCGCGCAGGCCGCCCTCGGCCAGTCGGCGACACCGGAGACGGTCGCCGCGCTGCGCCAGCAGTTCGGTCTCGACATGCCGGCGCACGTGCGTTACGTGCACTGGCTCGCCGGGCTGTTGCACGGCGATTTCGGTCGGTCGCTGTCCGGCGACATGCCGGTGTCCGAGATGATCGGCACACGCCTGCCGAAATCGCTCACGCTCGCGGCGATCACGACCGCCGTGTCGGTGCCGATCGCGCTGCTGCTCGGCATCCTCGCGGCCGTCAAGCGCGAGTCGGTGGTCGATCGCGCGATCAGCCTCGGCACGCTGTCGCTCGTCGCGACGCCGGAATTCCTGATCGCGACGGTCGCCGTGCTCTTGTTCGCGGTGAAGTTGCGCTGGCTGTCCGCGCTGTCGTACAGCGGCCCGATCGAAAGCCTGCACGATTTCCTGCGTGCATATGCGATGCCGGTGCTGACGCTGTGCGCGGTCGTGATCGCGCAGATGGCACGCATGACGCGCGCCGCGGTGATCGAGCAGTTGAGCGCATCGTATGTCGAGATGGCCGTGTTGAAGGGCGCGAGTCCCGCACGCGTCGTGCTGCGCCATGCGCTGCCGAACGCGATTGGCCCGATCGCCAATGCGATCGCGTTGAGCCTGTCGTATCTGCTCGGCGGCGTGATCGTCGTCGAGACGATCTTCAACTATCCGGGTCTGGCGAGCCTGATGGTCGACGCCGTCAGCAACCGCGATTTCCCGCTGGTCCAGGCGTGCACGCTGATCTTCTGCGTCGCCTACCTGACGCTCGTGCTGTTCGCCGACCTGTGCTCGATCGTGTCGAACCCGCGACTGCGGACCTGAGCGCCCCGTCTTCCTTACGAGATGCCCACCATGCACCCGACCGAACCCGTACAACGCAGCAGTGCGCTGCCGCCGTCAGGCGATCAGCAACCACCGTGGGGCGGCGCGCCGCCGCCCGCCGCGCCGGCCCCCGACCAGCCGCGCAAGCGCCGCGCCCTCCGCGTGCAACTGACGACAGGCGGCCGCGTCGGCCTGTCGATGGTCGCCCTGATGCTGTTCGTCGCCGTGTTCGCGCCGCTGCTCGCGCCGCACGACGTCGGCGCGATCGTCACGACGGACGTGTTCGCGCCGTTCGGCGCGAAGCTGCCGTTCGGCTCCGACTTCCTCGGCCGCGACATGCTGAGCCGGATCCTGTACGGCACGCGGCTGACCGTGCTGCTCGCGCTGGCCGCGGTGCTGCTCGCCGCGCTGACCGGCACGACGCTCGGGCTGCTCGCGACCGTGTCGGGCCGCGCGGTCGACGAGACGATGAGCCGGCTGCTCGACGCGCTCACGTCGATTCCGTCGAAGATGTTCGCGCTGATGTTCGTCGCCGCGTTCGGCTCGTCGCTGCCGCTGCTGGTCCTCACCGCCGCGGTCAGTTACATGCCCGGCTCGTACCGGATCGCGCGCGCGCTGGCGGTCAACATCAGCACGCTCGAATTCGTGCAGGTCGCGCGTGCACGCGGCGAGAGCGCGCTGTACATCGCCTGCGTCGAGATGCTGCCGAACATGATTCACCCGATGCTCGCGGATACCGGGCTGCGCTTCACGTTCGTCGTGCTGCTGCTGAGCGGCCTGAGCTTTCTCGGGCTCGGCGTGCAGCCGCCGTATGCGGACCTCGGCTCGCTCGTGCGCGAGAACATCGCCAGCCTCGGCGACGGCTCGGCCGTCGCGATCATGCCCGCGGTCGCGATCGCGATCCTGACGGTGGGCGTCAACCTGTTGATCGACGGCCTGCCGCATCGCGGCCGCCGCAAGGGCGCGGCCGCGGCCGCGGGAGAACACTGATGCGAGATGAATCGACTCCGCTCGTCGAGGTACGCGGGCTGCGCGTGGTCGGCGGCCGTCCGGGTGGCGCGGAAACGACGATCGTTCACGACGTCGACTTCGACATCGGGCGCGGCGAGGTGCTCGCGCTGATCGGCGAGTCCGGCTCGGGCAAGACGACGATCGCGCTGTCGCTGATGGGGCATGCGCGCGCCGGCTGCCGGATCGCCGGCGGCTCGGTGAAGATCGGCGGCACGGACGTATGCGCGCTGTCCGCGCAGGCGCTGACCGCATTGCGCGGCCGCCGCGTCGCGTATATCGCGCAGAGCGCGGCCGCCGCGTTCAACCCGTCGCGCACGATCCTCGACCAGGTGATCGAGAGCGCGCTGATCCACAAGACGCTGTCGAAGCGCGACGCGCAGGCGAAGGCGGTCGAGCTGTTCCGCGCGCTCGCGCTGCCCGAGCCGGAAACGATCGGCAAGCGCTATCCGCACCAGGTGTCGGGCGGCCAGCTGCAGCGGCTGATGGCCGCGATGGCGCTGATCACCGATCCGGAGCTGGTGATCCTCGACGAGCCCACCACCGCGCTCGACGTGACCACGCAGATCGACGTGCTGCAGGCGTTCAAGAGCGTGATCCGGCGCTACGGGATGAGTGCGGTGTACGTGTCGCACGATCTGGCGGTGGTTGCGCAGATGGCCGACCGGATCGTCGTGCTGAGCGACGGCGTGATCCGCGAGTCGGGCGATACCGAACAGATCCTGCATGCGCCAGCGCACCCGTATACGCAAAGCCTGATCGCGGCCGTCACGCCGGCCGATGCCGAACGCGACGCCAAGGCGGCGCGCGCCGCACCGGCGCCGCTGCTCGACGTGCGCGGCGCGATCGCCGGCTACGGCGGTCGTACCGCGACGGGCTGGCCCGCGAAGGTGATCCTGCACGAAGTGGACCTGCGCATCGGGCGCGGGCAGACGGTCGGCGTGATCGGCGAGTCGGGCTCCGGCAAGACGACGCTCGCGAAGGTGATCGCGGGTCTCGTGCCCGCGACGGGCGGACAGATCCTGCTCGACGGCGAGCCGCTCGCGCTCGACATCGGCAAGCGCACCAAGGAGCAGCACCGCCGCGTGCAGATCGTGTTCCAGAACGCCGATACCGCGCTCAATCCGGTGCATACCGTCGAGCGCACGCTCGCGCGGCCGCTCGCGTTCTATCACGGGATCAAGGGCGCGCGTGCGCGGCAGCGCGTCGCGGAACTGCTCGAACTCGTGCGGCTGCCGCAGGCGGTGGCCGCGCGGCGCACCGGCGAGCTGTCCGGCGGACAGAAGCAGCGCGTGAACCTGGCGCGTGCGCTCGCGGCCGAGCCCGACCTGATCCTGTGCGACGAGGTGACGTCGGCGCTCGACACCGTGGTCGGTGCCGCGATCATGGATTTGCTGCGCGACCTGCAGGCGAAGCTCGGTGTGTCGTATGTGTTCATCACGCACGACATCGCGAAAGTGCGCGCGATCAGCGACGACATCGTCGTGCTGTATGCGGGCCGTCGTGTCGAGACGGGCAGCCGAGATGCGCTGTGCGCGCCGCCTTATCACCCGTATTCGCACCTGCTCGTGTCGTCCGCGCCGGAGCTGCGCGCGGGCTGGCTCGACGATGCTGCCGAGCGTTGCCACCGGCCGCTGGTGCCGATCGGCGCGAGCGCCGACGATGCCGAGCTGTGTCCGTTCCTGTCGCGCTGCGCGATGCGGGTGGACGGCGTATGCAACCGGACCGCCCCCGCGCTGCGCACGCTCGAGAACGGCGCGCAGGTGCTGTGCCATCGCAGCGAGGAAGACCTCGCGCGCTTCCAGGCGGAGCCGGGGCAGGCCGACGTCGCGCCGGCGCAGCCGGTGCGTCTGTAGCGCGCGGGCCGCGGCAGCGGACGTTCCGCATAGTCTGCTGCGGCGGTCGCGCAAAACGGAGATTTGTACGCGCGCCGCGCGCGAATACGCGGCAACTGCGCTTTTTGACGGTGATTAAATAACTTGCAATGGACGGCCGTTGCGCGCCGTCGCCGGAATGCAAAAGAAGGATCCGATGAAACTGGAATCGTACTGGCTGGATACTCGCCCCGCGTTTCGCACCGGCAGCGAAGGGCCCGTCGAAGGGCGCGCGGACGTGGTCGTGATCGGTGGCGGCTTCACCGGGTTGTCGGCGGCGCTCGCGCTCGCGCAGCGCGGCGTATCGGTGGTCGTGCTCGAAGCCGCGCAGGTCGCGGGCGAAGCGTCGGGCCGCAACGGCGGCCAGTGCAATACCGGCGTCGCGCAGGACTATGCGTCGCTTGCCGCGCGAATCGGTGTCGAGCAGGCGAAACGGTTCTATCGCGCGTACGAAAGCGCGGTGAAGAGCGTCGAGACGATCGTCGCCGAGCACGCGATCGACTGCGACTTCCGGCGTGCGGGCAAGCTGAAGCTCGCCGCGAAGCCGCAGCATTTCGCGGGGCTTGCCAAGACCTTCGACGCGTTGCGGCACGACGTCGATCCGGACATCGAATTGATCGAGCCGTCGCGGATCCGCGATGAAGTCGGCTCCGACGGTTTCCACGGCGGCCTGTTGCAGCGCAATGGCGCGCAGATGCACATGGGCAAGTTCGGCGTCGGGCTCGCGCACGCAGCCGTGCAGGCGGGCGCCCGCGTCTACGAGCATGCGGCGGTCACGCAGCTCGAGCGGCTCGACGGCGAGCGCCACACGCTCACCACCTCGCGCGGCACGATCGTCGCCGATCGCGTGCTGGTCGCGACCGGCGCATCGCAGCACGGGCCGTTCGCGTGGTTCCGGCGGCGCATCGCGCCGGTCGGCAGCTTCATCGTCGTCACCGAGCCGCTGCCCGACGCGCAGTTGAACCGCCTGTTCCCGCATCGCCGTGCCTACGTGACGTCGCGCCAGATCGGCAACTACTTCCGCGTGACGCCCGACAACCGGCTGCTGTTCGGCGGCCGCGCGCGCTTCGCGATGTCGAGCCCGCACTCCGACGCGAAAAGCGGCGACATCCTGCGCGCCGGCATGGCCGACTATTTCCCCGAGCTGGCCAAGGTGCGGCTCGATTTCTGCTGGGGCGGGCTGGTCGACATCACCGCCGACCGGCTGCCGCGCGCGGGCCAGCACGACGGACTCTATTACTCGATGGGCTACAGCGGCCACGGCGTGCAGATGTCCGTGCACATGGGCCGCGTGATGGCCGACGTGCTGTACGGCGCGGCCGCGTCGAATCCGTGGCGCGAGCTCGACTGGCCGGCCATACCCGGCCATTTCGGGCACGCGTGGTTCCTGCCGATCGTCGGCGCGTATTACCGGATGCAGGACTTCCTGCACTGAAGCCAGCGCTCCGGAGGATTCGATATGAAAGTGCGCTTTGTTTGTTCGCTCGCCGCTCGCGCGGCCGATACGTCGATCGAGCCGTCTCCGATCGTGGGCTTCGCCGCGCCGGCCGCTATCGTGCAGGCGGCGGCATGAGGACGGAGATCATGGCCATCCCGTTCCACGATCCGCTCGAGGGCGTGACGCCCCGCACGCCTCGTGTCGCGCGGCCCGTATCGACCGCGATCGGCGACGTGCTGCGCACGATCGACGCGTCGTTCGCGCAGCCGCTGAACCTCGACACGCTCGCGGCTGTGGCCGGGTTGAGCGTGTCGCGCTTCACCGCGCGCTTTCGCAGCGAAACCGGGTTGTCGCCGCACCGGTATCTGTGCCTCGTGCGTGTGCGGCGTGCGCAGGACTTGCTGCGCGCCGGTCTCGCACCGTCGGTCGTCGCGACCGACGTCGGTTTTTTCGATCAGAGCCATCTGTGCCGGCATTTCCGGCGGGTGCTCGGGATCACGCCGCGCGACTACGTGCACACGCGGCCGGGCGGCGCGCCGGCGCGAACGTCGTCGACGCGCCCGCGCGCCGAACGCCGCGACGTGTCGTGTCACGCCGCGTAGGCGCCAAGCGCGGGCGGCGTGCCGCCCGCGGGTTTCCGGCTCGATGCCGGTGAACGACGATTTCCGATATCGCGCGACGGGTTTCGACCAGGCCGCCGCGCATTGCACAGGAGCAGGAATGACTGCAGCTTTCGTGTTGCATCGTGCCGACGGCACACTTTCTTCAACCGCGTTCCGCAAGCGGGCGTTCGGCGAGAACGATCCCTTCGCGCCACATCGGGAAATTGCGTGGGAAGGGCCCGACGCGATGGCCGCGGGGCGTATCGGCTTCGTCGGCGAGCTCGACGTGGCGAGCTTTCCGCACATCGAGACCCTCGTGGTCGTCGAAGGCGAGCTGACGCTCGAAGCGGCCGGGGCCGCGCCGCTGGTGCTCGGCCCGCGCGAGGGGGTGGTGATCGGCGGCGGCACCGCGCTTCGCATCACGGCGCAAGCGCCCGTGCTGTTGACGTTCTGCGCCGCCGCGTGCACGAGACCGACGAAGCAGGGCCTCTTTCCGTTGCGTGCCGACGCGGACTTCAAGCCGTCGTCGACGCTGCCCGCGGAGGTGCTGCTCGGGCCCGCGCCGCAATGCCGCAGCGACAACGTGTTCCTCGACGACGGTGCCGAGTGCTGCGCGGGCACGTGGGATTCGACGCCCTATCACCGCATCATTCGCCCGCATCGCGTGAACGAGTTCATGTTGCTGCTGGACGGCAGCGTACGGTTCGCCGCGCCCGACGGCAGCGTGCTGTCGCTCGGCGCCGGCGACGCGCTGTTCGTGCCGCGCGGTGCATCGATCGGGTGGGAAAGCAGCGAACGCGTGGCGAAGTTCTACGTTGTGCAAAACGTCCAAGCATCCACCGACCGAGACTGAACATGTCCCCTCCGCTGCGCCATATAGAAACTTCGCCCACGCCGCCGGCTTCGGCCGACGTCGTCGTGATCGGCGGTGGCATCATCGGCGTCTTCACCGCCTACTACCTCGCCCGGCGCGGGATGTCGGTCGCGCTGGTCGAGAAGGGCCGAATCGGCGCCGAGCAGTCGAGCCGCAACTGGGGCTGGTGCCGGCAGCAGAACCGCGACGCGCGCGAGCTGCCGATGGCGAGCAAGAGCATCGATCTGTGGGAACGATTCGCCGCCGAAACCGGCGAGGACACGGGCTTCCATCGCTGCGGGCTGCTGTATCTGAGCAATGACGAGGCCGAGCTGTCGCGCTGGGCCAGCTGGGGCGACTTCGCGAAGACCGCCGGCGTGACGACGTACATGCTCGACAGCAAGCAAGCCGGCGAGCGCGGGCATGCGACCGGTCGGTCGTGGAAAGGCGGCGTGTTCTCGCCGAGCGACGGCACGGCCGATCCGGGCAAGGCCGCGCCGGCCGTGGCCGCCGCACTGATGAAGCTCGGCGGCAGCGTTCACCAGCACTGCGCCGCGCGCGGGATCGAACTCGAGGGCGGGCGCGTCAGCGCCGTCGTCACGGAGGCGGGCGTCATCAAGACCCGGACGGTCGTGCTCGCGGGCGGTGCGTGGGCGTCGTCGTTCTGCCGCCAGCTCGGTATCCGTTTTCCGCAGGCGTCGATCCGTCAGTCGATCCTGAGCGTGTCGCCCGTCGAGCATCCGCTGCCGGATGCGCTGTATACGTCCGGCGTGTCCGTGACGCGCCGCTGCGACGGACGCTACGCGCTGGCGATCAGTGGCCGCGCGCGCGTGGACCTGACGCCGCAGTTCCTGCGCTTCGCGCCGCAATTCGTGCCGATGTTCGCGAAGCGCTGGCGCAATCTTCTGCCGGGCGGCCTCGAAGGGGTGCGCGGCGGCCATGAAACGCTGAAGCGCTGGCGCCTCGATGCGCCGACGCCGATGGAGGCGGTACGCATTCTGGATCCGAAGCCCGATATGCCGACGGTCGCCGAAACATACCGCCGTGCGGTTGAACTGCTGCCCGAACTTCGCGAAGCGACGATCACGCACGCATGGGCCGGGTACGTCGACAGCACGCCGGACGGCGTGCCGGGTATCGGCGAAGTGCCGGGCGTGCCGGGATTGATCCTGGCGGCAGGTTTTTCCGGGCACGGCTTCGGCATCGGCCCCGGTGCCGGTCACCTGATCGCGGATCTCGCCACGGGCGCGGAGCCGATCGTGGACCCGGTACCGTATCGGCCGGGCCGGTTCGTCGATTCCGCATGGGGCAAGGTTGCCGATTTCTAGTTTTGAAGCCATTTCGCGGACGATGGCGGCGGACTCCGGACTCGTGTGGGTCCGGACCGTCGAACGAAGGAAGCCGGCCGATCCTGCGATGGCGGATGGCCGCGGTGCTTCACGGCCGCTTCGGCAAGCGATGGTTTCCGCCGTTCGTCGGCGCATGGTATGCAAGGACACCCTGAAATGAATTCACCCGACAATTCACCGGTTCGTCACCTGATGGAAGCCGGCAGGCTGGATCGCTTCTTCATCGACGGCGACTGGGTCTTGCCCGACGGCGGCGACCGGTTCGCGGTCGTTTGCCCGTCCACCGAAGAAACGCTGTGCGACATCCCGCTCGGGAGCGCGCGCGACGCCGACCGCGCGGTGCAGGCCGCGCGCAACGCTTTCGAACGCTGGGCCGCGACGTCGCCGCAGCAACGCGCCGCGCTGCTCGACCGCGTGCATGCGTTGATGCTGGAGCGCGCCGAGCAGTTCGCCACGGCGCTTGCGCTGGAGATGGGCGCGCCGATCAGCTATGCACGCGGCGCCCATGTGCCGCTCGCGGCCGAACATATCCGGGTCGCGCGCGACAATCTGGCCAGTTATCCGTTCCTGAAGCAGCGCGGGACGACCGCGATCGCGCGCGAGCCGATCGGCGTATGCGTGCTGATCACGCCGTGGAACTGGCCGATCTATCAGATCACGGCGAAGGTCGGCCCGGCGCTCGCGGCGGGCTGCACGGTGGTGCTGAAACCGAGCGAGCTGTCGCCGCTCAGCGCGTTGCTGTTTGCCGAAGTGATCGCCGATGCGGGCGTGCCCGCGGGCGTATTCAACCTGGTGAGCGGCAGTGGTGAGGAGGTGGGCGCCGCGCTTTCGTCGCACCCGCAGGTCGACATGGTGTCGATCACCGGGTCGACGCGTGCCGGCGTGCTGGTTGCGCAGGCCGCGGCGCCGACCGTCAAGCGCGTCGCGCAGGAGCTCGGCGGCAAGTCGCCGAACATCGTGCTGCCCGATGCGGACCTGTCGCGCGCGATCGCGCCGGGCGTGGCCGCCGCGTTCCGGAACATGGGCCAGTCGTGCAGCGCGCCGACTCGAATGATCGTGCCGCGCAGCGTGCTCGGCGCGGTAGAGGAGCTGGCCGTCGCGGCAATGGAGCAGATGATCGTTGGCGATCCGTTCGCCGAGGCGACGACGCATGGGCCGCTGGCCAATCGCGCGCAGTTCGGCCGGGTCGGGCAGATGATCGATGCAGGCATCGACGAACGGGCGAAGCTCATCGCTGGCGGGCCCGAACGGCCCGCCGGTTTGGATCGCGGTTTTTATGTGCGGCCGACGATCTTTTCCGACGTTCGCACCGACATGACGATCGCGCAGCAGGAGATCTTCGGTCCGGTCCTCGCGATCCTGCCTTACGACACCGTCGACGAAGCCGTTGCGATCGCGAACGATACCGTCTATGGGCTCGGCGCGCATGTGCAGGGCACCGACAAGGAACGCGCGCGCGCGGTGGCCGCGCGCATCCGGTCGGGCCAGGTGCATCTGAACTACCCGGCTTGGGACCCGCAGGCGCCGTTCGGCGGGTACAAGCAGTCGGGCAACGGCCGCGAGTACGGGATCGAAGGGATGGAAGAGTATATGGAGGTCAAGTCGATCGTGGGCTTCTACGACTGAAGCAGTCGCCGCGCGCGAACGCGGCGGCCGTGTCGAATGGAAGCCGTCTATTTTCCGAAGGTGCCGAAATTGGAAAACCCCGTCATCCCCGAAGCGTCGCTGCGCGCGCATCACGCGCACTGGGCGAGATTGCGGCGCGACCTGCATGCGCATCCCGAATTGCGATTCGAAGAACACAGGACGGCCGACGTCGTGGCCCGCGAGCTCGAAGCGCTCGGCTATGCGGTGTCGCGCGGTCTGGGCGGCACGGGCGTCGTCGCGAGCCTGCCCGGTGCGGATCCGGGCCGGGGAATCGTGCTGCGCGCCGATCTGGATGCGTTGCCGATTCACGAAGCGAATGACTTCGCGCATGCGTCGTGCGCGCACGGGATCATGCACGCGTGCGGGCACGACGGCCATACCGTCATGTTGCTTGGAGCCGCGCGCGTGCTGAAGGACTTGCCGCAGCTGCCGGGCACGGTTCATTTCGTGTTTCAGCCCGGAGAAGAGGGCGGCGCGGGCGCGCGCAAGATGATCGACGACGGGCTGTTCGAGCAATATCCGACGGAAGCGGTATTCGGCATGCACAACTGGCCGGGTTTGCCTGCCGGGCATTTCGGGTTGCGCACCGGGCCGATCATGGCCGCGGGCTCGCGGTTCAGGATCACGGTAACCGGCAAAGGCGCGCATGCGGCCCAGCCGCATCTGGGCATCGATCCCGTGCCGCTCGCCTGTTCGATGGTGCTGCAATGCCAGACCATCGCCGCGCGACACAAGGATCCGGTGGATCCCGCCGTCATTTCCGTCTGCATGTTCCATGCGGGAACGACGGACAACGTCATTCCGGACAGCGCCGAGCTGCGCGGGACGATCCGCACGCTGTCGTCGACACTGCAGCAACAGCTGCAGCGCGATATCCAGCTCATGTGCGAGGGGCTGGCCGGCGCCTATGGCGCGCAGGTCGACGTCGAGTTCTTTCAGTACTACCCCGCGACGGTCAACACGCCGGCCGAGACGGCGCTCTGCGAAGCGGTGATTCGCGACACGTTCGGGGATGAACGCCTGTACCGCGACGTGCCGCCGAACATGACCTCCGAAGATTTCGGCTTCATGCTGGAGGAGCGCCCCGGCGCGTACGTGCTGATCGGCAATGCGCCGGGCGGAGCGGCCGCCCCGGCGCTGCATCACCCGAAATACGATTTCAACGACGACATCATTCCGGCCGGGGTCCGGTATTGGGTCGCTCTGGCGCAGCGTTACTTCGGTACCTGCCGCTGAGCGTGATCCCGGAGGCGGGCGGTTTCGCCGATCGAAATTACTTCACGCCGACTTTCACGCGATTGACCGGCGTGAGCCCATGCACACGGCGCGCGAAAAATCCTTGATTATCGCGACGAGTGACGCCGCGGGATGCTGCGGCACTCGTCGCGATATCGGGCGCCGCCGCTGAACCCATGCACGCCGGCGCCCATCACGCGCCCTGCGCGAGCGCCTTTACCTGCTCGGCCGTCAGCGCGCCGCGATGAATGCGGAATTCGTCGATCATGCCGTTGAAGAACGGATCGCCCGGATACTGCGAACGTCCGATCCAGTTCTGCGCGGTTCTCCCGACGCGCCATGGCGCGAAGATGACGTCGCTTGCCGAGCCGATCGCGGCGCCGTTCAGATAGAGCGTCGCGGTCGCGGCCGACAGCGTGACCGCGACGTGCGCCCATTGCCCGGCCGGCAGTGCGGCGCTGCCGTCGACTACGCGCTCGCCATGTCCGCCGTTGGTCGTGATCGCGAAGCGCATCGTCCCGCGTGAGCTCTTCGGCGTGACGAACAGATAGCGCCCGGTGCCCGAACCGAAATCGAAGATGCGGGCCCACGTCTGCCCGCCGCGCCAGTTGACCCACGCCGCGATCGTGAAATCCGACACATCGGCGACGATGTCGTTCGGCAGTGCGACGTAGCCGGTCGAGCCGTCGAGCGACACCGCATTGCCGAGCTTGCCCGTGACGCGCGATGCGCCGCCGGCGAGCGTGCCCGCATGGCCGGTGCCGCTCGCGTCCGCGGCGCTCGTGCCGCTTGTCTCGTCGAACGACAGCAGCGTATGCGGTTGCAGCGCCGTCGATGCGGCGAGTTCCGGCGAATTCGCGGATTCGCCCGCTGCGTTGCGCGCGCTGATCACGTAGTACCACACGCCTGACGCCGGGCTGTCGGTGTACGTCAACGGATCGACGATGCCGCTTGCGACGGTCGTATACGGACCGCCAGGGACGGACGCACGTTTCACGTCATAGCTCGCTGCGTTTGCGACACCCCACCACGACAGCACGACCTGCCCGGCGGCCGGCCACGCGGTCAGCCCGCTCGGTGCGGTTGCGGGCGCAACGGGGTCGCGCGTGCAGGTCAGCGTGCCGTAGCCGAGCTGATCGTAGCCGCCGCTCGTTTCGCCGTAGTTGCCGCCGCCGCCTTCGGGCTGAATCGCGCGGGCGAACTTCGCGGACCACGGTGCGGCCAGCCCCTTGCGGTTCACGTAGTGGTTGTAGACGAGCGCCCAGCACGGACGGATCGTCCCCTGGCTGGCGGTCGAGAACTGCGCCTGCGTGACGTCGACGTTCGCGTACGGCACGTACGGCACCGGGAGAAACGTGCCGTCCGGCTGCACGAGGTTCGCCTTCGCGACGTATTCGGCGCCCGCGAGGAAGCGGTTGTGGTCGTGCCCGTACAGGTCGATGCCCTGGTTCCACGCCATTTCGCAGATCGTGCCGCCGAGCGCGATGCCGAGCGTGTTGTGCCCCTGGTCGCGGCCGGACTCCTGCCATTGGCCGAGATGGCCGGGATGCAGGTAGTAGACCGCCTGCGCGATCGCGCCGTTGCCGGGCCCGTCGATGAAGTAGTTGACGGCTGCGTCGAACTTCGCGTGGTCGTCGCACAGCACGCCGATCGCCATCATCGATGCGATGTTGCACAGATCCCAATTGGCCCAGTAGTGCGTGATGTCCGTGCCGTTGTGCTGACTCAGGAAGGCTGCGTTGATCGGGTAGAACTTGTCGGCCATCATCGCCTGGAACGCGGCGAAGTCGGTCGCGGCCCAGCCGGGATAGGTGCGCATGATTTCGCCCGCGTTCGCGAACTCGTAGCCGTAGATGCCGGCCGCGAGATCGACGTTCGAGTCGCCGGCGAGGTTCTGCAGCGTCGACGACCACGCGTTCATGATCTGCACGGCCTTGTTCGCATACGCAACCGCGGTATTGCCCGAGATCTTCCAGCGCAGCGCGCATGCGTAGGCGGCCGCGATGTCCTTGTACAGCACCGGGTAGTTCTGCGCGCCGGTGCCGCCGCGCGTGACGACGGCCTGCGGGCGCGGCGACCACGACAACTGAGCATGACTGTTCGCGATCAGCGTGTTCCAGCCGTCCAGCCAGGGCGACGCGGCGGCCGCGACCTTCTGCGCGATCCGCTCGAAATCCGCTTGGGTATGCAGCAGGCCCGGATGCGCAAATGCGTCGTTCGTGGCGATGGCCGGGGTGCCGGTCGCCACGCGCGCGAGCGCTCGGTTGCCGGCCGCGGCGACCGCGATGCCGGCGGCGCTTTCGCTTGCGCCCGTGCCGCCGCATGCCGAAAGCGCGAGCGCGCCGATGCTGTAAAGGAACGTGCGCCGGGAAATGTGCATACCGGATTCAAGTCGAAGCCGCGAGTCGTTCATGTTGCGTTCGTTCCTTCCTTGACGGGACCCGGTTGAAATGAGGCAGCGCCCACGTGAAATCAGTCATCGCATGACGACGCGGATTGTACTGGAAGGATCGGCTTTTTCGATGACCTGTTCGTCACGACACGACATATTTTTCGGATACCGATTGTAATGATTTTGTTTATTAATATGCTAATAATGAGCGAGAAAATGACGATTGATACGTTTGCGAGATATGATCGTCGTCGGCTGGCGGGATGGAGGCTTTTCAGGTGTGCAAAGCGATGGATTCCCACTATTTAATAGTGTTGTCATACGACGGATGACATGAAAAGGGTCTCACATCGCGATGCACGCCCGCGGGCCGCAGGCCGACGCGCACCGATTCGTGCGCGACAGGTCCGGCGATAAAGCATGTCTTGGCTGGCAGGGCCGCGACAGCACGACGGAGCGTGTCGAAACGACGGGAATGGAGACAGGCTCGGTGCGACGCGCAATCGCGTTCGCGGCCGGCTATTCGTACGTGACGGAGAGCAATCGCTGGGCCGTCAAGGCGTCGGTGACGGGCAACACGCGGTCGGACTTCGGTGCGGTGGTGGGCGCAGGGTATCGGTTCTGATGCGACGCGAAGTGCATTGACCGTCGCGGGCGTCGTGCCTGCGAATAATGCCCGACGCCTCAGGCTGCTTCGACGACGACAGGGGCCCCGGGGGCGGAATGCCGAACCCGGGGTCGTGTCATTTGCCGGGATCGGATGCGCGCCGGTCGAAGGCCATTGCCGGCTGCACGGCGCCCGCGCCCCATGCCTGCGCCGGCCGCGCGACGTGAAGCGTGTCGAGCAGCTGCCCCATCCCTGCGAACACGCGGTACGCGCTCGCCACTTCCGCATACTGACCGCTGATGTAATCGACGCGGGCACTGTAATACTCGTTCTCGGCGTTGAGCAGGTCGAGCAGCGAACGTTGACCGATGCCGAACTGCAACAGGTACGCTTCGCGCGTCGACGCGCTGGAATCGACGTACTGCTTGAGCATGACCAGGCGATCACGTGCGGTGACGTACGCGTTGTAGGCGTGCGACTCGCTTTCCGCGATCTCGAGGCGCGTGCGGTTGCGGTCTTCCTCGGCTTCCCGGATCTGCGCATGCGCTTCGCCGATTCGCGCCTTGTCGGCGCCGCCCTGGAACAGGTTGTAGCGCAGCCGCAGCATTACGCGACGGTCGTTCGTCGGACCGAGCACGCCGTCGCGGTCGTGGCTCGCGCTGAGCTCCAGGTCGAGGCGCGGCCATAGTGCGGCCTTCGCCACGTCATATTGCGCATTGGCCTGGGCGACGTCCGCATCGGCGACCGCGAGGGACGGGTGGCTTGCCAGCGCCGTATCCAGTGCGAGTCGTTCCGTCGGCGGAAGCGTGGCTTCCGGTGCGACCGGCTTGACGAGTACGTCAGGCGGCACGCCTACCAGCCGCGCGTAGGCCACTTCGGCGTCTTTCAGATTGCTTTGCTCGGACCGCAAGTTGTCCTCGGCGAGCGCCAGCCGGCTTTCCGCCTGGTAAAGGTCGGCGCGCCGGCCGACGCCGCGGTCGCTGCGCAGCTTGATCTGATCGTGGATCCGGCGGTGGGACTCCAGATTGTCGGTGGCGGCGGCGACCGTTTCCTGGCGCCGCAGGACTTCCAGGTACGCGCCCACCACGCGTAGCGCCACATCCTCCGACGTGGACGCGACGCGATTCGCGGATGAGTCGATGCGTGCCCGTTGCCGCGCCACTTCGCTCCTGACCGCGAAACCGTCGAACAGCATTTGCGACAACGTCACGTTGGCCGTCCGGTGCGTGAACGTCGTTCGGTTCAGCCCGAGCAGACGCGTTTCGACGTCGTCGCGCTGCTCCTTGCCGATCGATGCGTCGACGTCCACGCGGGGCAGGTAGCCGGCCCGCGCCTGCTTCAGGCCCTGATCCGCCGCTTCGCGGTTGTAGGTCGTGGCAAGGACCTCGGGGTTGGTCCGGATCGCCTGCTCGACCGCCTCCTGCAGGCTTTGCGCGGCGGCGGGCGCGGCGGTGCCCGCGAGCGCCGACGCGAGTGCGAGCACGGCAAGCAGAGGACGGTTCTTGTTCATGATCGGCTCAAACGTCCTGAACGTGCGGCAGCGGCGGCGGGACGTAAGTGACCACGGTGCCGCTGCCCTGATCGTGCGCGAGCTGGAAGCTGCCGCCCGACAGATCGCCCTGAAGCGCGACCTGCGCGGTGTGGACGCCGTCGCTAACCGTCAGCGTGCCGCCCGTTCCCGCGCCGTTGGCCGTGAAGCTCAGCGTCGTGTGATCGCCGAACAGAACGTCGGTCAGGTCGAGCGAGTCGCCGGCGCCGAAGCCGCTGACCGTACCGGTGAAGCCGGCGGAGTGATCCAGCTTGAGCGTCCCCGCAGCGCCATCGGCGAACGTCGTGTTTTCCGCGGACGCGCCGCCGAACTCCAGCGTTGCGGCGCCGCTGATCGTCGCGCTGCCGGCGCCCGTCACGTCGCCGTGGATCGTCAGGTTGCCGTTGTTGGCCCACAGGTTGCCCGTATTGGTCACCGCGCTTTCGATCACGAGGCCGCCGCTGCCCGTCGCCTCGAGCGTGCCGGCGTTGGCGACGGCGTGCGTGCCCGTGTCGATGACGAGCGCGTTGGCGCCGTCGGCGACGATCGTTCCTTCGTTGACGAGCGTCAGTTGGCCGGCGCCGAGCTGGCCGGCGCCCGCGATGGTGTTGTCGACGTTCACGAGCGTTGCATCCGGCGTGCTGCCGAACACCACGTTGTGGCTGTCGTCGGACAGCGTCACGTGCCCGCCGCCTTCCAGCGTCGTGCTTTTCGCGAGGATTTCGAACCGGGTGATGTCGCCGGTCGAGCCGAGTGCGATCGTGCCCGTGTTCTCCACGGTCCCGCCGATCGGCAGCATCGCGCCGTCGTTCACGGTCATGATGCCGGCGTTCTGCATCACCGGTTCCTGGTCGAACACGAAGTTGCCGCTGGTGAGGTCGGTCGAATGAACGCCCGTCACCGTGATGGTGGCGCCGTCGCCCAGCGTGAGCACCGCATTGCCGTTGGCGTCGTCTGCCAGGTGCGCCTGGACGTCGCTGAAGCTTGCGATGCCCGTGAAGCCCACGAGATCGATCTTGTCGGCGGCGAGGTCGAACGTGTGCAGCGTGTCGTTGCCGATCGGCTGCGAGAGGACGAACAGGTCGTGGCCGGCGGATCCCGTCAGCTGGTCGTCGCCCGACCATGCGAAGATCGGCGCGTTGGCCGCGTACGCTTCGACGTTGTCCGCGATCGTGGCGGTTGCGTGACTGCCGTCGGCGGCGGTCCAGGTTTCGGTCACCGTGAGCACGGTGGCGCCAGTGAAGGAGGTGGGCGGCGTGACGGTGAGCGCGCCGAGGTCGTTCGTCGGCACGACCCATGCGCCGTTGCCGAGGTCGGTGCCGGCATTCAGCGTCCAGCCGGACGGGATGCCGGCGATCGTCACCGCGAGATCGGACGCGTGGCCGGACGGATCGGCGAGCGCCAGGTTGATCTCGGATCCGGCGACCCCGGCGGGCGCCTTCTGCGTCAACGAGAGCGAGTTGCCCGCGGTGTCCCACTCGGTCACGGTGAGGGAGTCATTGTTGAGGCCCGTTTGTGCGACGGTCCAGGTTCCGGCGGTTTGTTGCGTTGCGGTGTAATCGCCACTGTGCGTGTTGTCGTGGACCAGGACTTTCCATACGCCGGACGTGTCGGTGGTGGCGGTCAGCGTGTGGCTGCTGTTCGTGTATTGCCATGACAGCGTCGACGGCGCGGTGGTGTCGAGCGTGAAGCTTAAGCTCGTGGCGTTCGAGATATTGCCCGCGACGTCGATCTGACGGACTTGCACGTTGTTCACGCCGTCGACGGCGCTGAATGTGGTGTTCCAGTGTGCGCCGTTGTCGATGCTGTATTGCACGGTGGCGCCGGTTTCGATGCCGGTGACGTTGAGCGTGCCGACGTTGGTGATGTGGTCGGAGGCGCTGCTGCCGGAGTCGGTGGTCAGCGCAACGCTCGGGGCAGCGGCCGACGTGTCGAGCGTGAAGCTGAACGACGTGGCCGACGATGTGTTGCCCGCGACGTCGATCTGCCGAACCTGTACGTTGTTCAGTCCTTCGACGGCGCTGAAGCTCGTGTTCCAATGCGAACCGCCATCGATGCTGTACTGCACGGTCGCACCCGCATCGACACCGGTCACGTTGAGCGTACCGATCTTAGTGATGTGGTCGGTGGCGCTGCTGCCGGAGTCGGTCGTCAGCGCGACACTGGGTGCAGCGGCTGACGTATCGAGCGTGAAACTGAACGACGTCGCCGACGAGGTGTTGCCTGCGACATCGGTCTGGCGGACTTGCACGTTGTTCACGCCGTCGACGGCGCTGAATGTGGTGTTCCAGTGTGCGCCGTTGTCGATGCTGTATTGCACGGTGGCGCCGGTTTCGATGCCGGTGACGTTGAGCGTGCCGACGTTGGTGATGTGGTCGGTGGCGCTGCTGCCGGAGTCGGTGGTCAGCGCAACGCTCGGGGCAGCGGCCGACGTATCGAGTGTGAAACTGAACGACGTCGCCGACGACGTGTTGCCCGCGACATCGACCTGCCGGACCTGCACATTGTTCAACCCTTCAACCGCGCTGAAGCTGGTGTTCCAATGCGAACCGCCATCGACGCTGTACTGCACCGTGGCCCCCGTTTCGACGCCAGTGACATTGAGCGTGCCGACGTTGGTGATGTGGTCGGTGACGCTGCTGCCGGAGTCGGTCGTCAACGCGACGCTCGGGGCAGCGGCTGACGTATCGAGGGTGAAACTGAACGACGTCGCCGACGAGGTGTTGCCGGCGACGTCGATCTGCCGGACCTGCACGTTGTTCAACCCTTCAACCGCGCTGAAGCTGGTGTTCCAATGCGAACCGCCATCGACGCTGTACTGCACCGTGGCCCCCGTTTCGACGCCAGCGACATTGAGCGTGCCGACGTTGGTGATGTGGTCGGTGACGCTGCTGCCGGAGTCGGTCGTCAACGCGACGCTCGGGGCAGCGGCTGACGTATCGAGCGTGAAACTGAACGACGTCGCCGACGAGGTGTTGCCGGCGACGTCGATCTGCCGGACCTGCACGTTGTTCAACCCTTCGACGGCGCTGAAGCTCGTGCCCCAATGCGAACCGTTGTCGACGCTGTACTGCACGGTCGCACCTGTCTCGACACCGGTTACATTGAGCGTTCCGACGTTGGTGATGTGATCGCTAGTACTGCTACCGGAGTCGGTGGTCAGCGCAACGCTGGGTGCAGCCGCCGAGGTGTCGAGCGTGAAGCTGAACGAGGTGGCCGACGACGTGTTGCCCGCGATATCGGTTTGTCGGACCTGTACATCGTTCATGCCTTCAACGGCGTTGAAGCTCGTGTTCCAGGTATGACCGCCATCGATCGAATATTCGACGGTCGCGCCGGCTTCAACACCGGTGAGATTCAAGGTGCCGACGTTGGTGATGTGGTCGGTGGCGCTACTGCCGGAATCGGTCGTGAGCGCAACGCTGGGTGCAGCGGCGGAGGTATCGAGCGTGAAGCTGAACGACGTCGGATCCGAGGTGTCGCCCGCGACATCGGTTTGCCGAACCTGTACATCGTTCACGCCTTCGACGGCGTTGAAGCTGCTGTTCCACGTATGACCGCCGTCGGTCGAGTATTCGACAACTGCGCCGGCTTCAACGCCCGTGAGATTCAATGTGCCGACATTGGTGATGTGATCGGTGGCGTTGCCGGAGTCGGTCGTGAGCGCAACGCTGGGCGCAGCCGCCGACGTATCGAGGGTGAAACTGAACGACGTAGCCGACGAGGTGTTGCCTGCGACATCGGTTTGCCGAACCTGTACATCGTTCAGGCCTTCGACGGCGCTGAAGCTGGTGTTCCAGGTATGACCGCCATCGATCGAATATTCGACGGTCGCGCCGGTTTCGACGCCGGTGAGATTCAATGTACCGACATTGGTGATGTGATCGGTGGGGCTGCTGCCGGAATCGGTCGTGAGCGCAACGCTGGGTGCAGCGGCCGAGGTATCGAGCGTGAAGCTGAACGACGTCGGATCCGCGGTGTTGCCCGCGATATCAGTCTGCCGAACCTGTACGTCGTTCACGCCTTCAACGGCGTTGAAGCTGGTGTTCCACGTATGGCCGCCGTCGATCGAGTATTCGACAACTGCGCCGGCTTCGACACCGGTGAGATTCAACGTGCCGACATTGGTGATGTGGTCAGTGGCGCTGCTACCGGAGTCGGCCGTGAGCGCAACACCGGGTGCAGCAGCCGAGGTATCGAGTGTGAAGCTGAACGACGTAGCCGACGAGGTGTTGCCCGCGATATCGGTTTGCCGGACCTGTACGTCGTTCAGGCCTTCGACCGCGCTGAAGCTGGTATTCCAGGTATGACCGCCGTCGGTCGAGTATTCGACGGTGGCGCCCGTTTCGACACCGGTAAGATTCAAGGTGCCGACGTTGGTGATGTGATCGGTGGGGCTGCTACCGGAGTCGGCCGTCAATGCAACACTGGGTGCAGCGGCCGAGGTATCGAGGGTGAAGCTGAACGAAGTCGGATCCGACGTGTTGCCTGCGACATCGACCTGCCGAACCTGCACGTCGTTCACGCCTTCAACGGCGTTGAAACTGGTGTTCCAGGTATGACCGCCGTCGATCGAATATTCGACCGTGGCGCCGGTTTCGACACCGGTGAGATTCAATGTACCGACATTGGTGATGTGATCGGTGGGGCTGCTGCCGGAATCGGTCGAGAGCGCAACGCTGGGTGCAGCGGCCGAGGTATCGAGGGTGAAGCTGAACGAAGTCGGATCCGACGTGTTGCCTGCGACATCGGTCTGCCGGACCTGTACGTCGTTCAGGCCTTCAACCGCGCTGAAGCTGGTATTCCAGGTATGGCCGCCGTCTGTCGAGTATTCGACGGTGGCGCCGGTTTCGACACCGGTGAGATTCAACGTGCCGATATTGGTGATGTGGTCGGTGGCGTTGTTACCGGAGTCGGTGGTCAATGCAACACTGGGTGCAGCTGCCGACGTATCGAGGGTGAAGCTGAACGACGTGGCCGACGAGGTGTTGCCCGCGATATCGGTCTGCCGGACCTGTACGTCGTTCAGGCCTTCAACCGCGCTGAAGCTGGTATTCCAGGTATG